>CAZKOK010000016.1:0-17154 GCA_964554355.1 uncultured Spirochaetia bacterium
ATGCGATGTTTCGGAAAGCATCAATTGTCATTTTAACAGAAGCCAGTTATTCAAATTCCTCGGCGCTGCAGCCCCTGTGGCAATAGTCGGACTTGTTGGAATAGCCAGATTTTCAGCATGGCTGATAATTGTTCAATTGTGTCTGTATTTTCTGTATTTCGGCTTTGTTGAAATAAGAGTGATGTGTTCGCATTGTCCGCATTACGGCGAACCTGAGCTGAAATCCCTCAAGTGCTGGGCAAATTACGGGTCGCTGACTCTATGGAAATACCGGCCCGGTCCGATGAGTGCTGTAGAAAACATGTTTTTTTTCGCCGGCATGGCGGTACTCGTGTTTTTTCCAACTGCTATTACTGTCATTAATAATGATTATATATTCAGCGTGGTTTACACCGCATTGGTTCTGGCCGGATTTACACTTCTTTTAACAAGACTGTGCGTTCAATGCATGAATTTTGCATGCCCTTTCAACAGGGTGAATAAAGAAACGAGAGATAAATTCTTTGAACACAATCCTTTAATTAAGCAGGCATGGAAGAACAGGTCCTGACTTATTCTAACATACGGCATATCCCCTGTATTTTTTCAATATCTTCAATGCCAGATAAGTTATCATTCCGCCGGGTTTCCCCGCTTCTTCCATTGTGAAGTACGTCTGTCCCGGATAATTTGACTGCATTTTCCAGGTATTGTCCTTTGTCTTCCTGCTTTCAATCAGATCCAGTACTTCATCCATCCGTTTGTCATATTTCACATCGCAGCCGGCAAAGGCATTCAATGCCCGCAGTACCGTGTACTTCCACCGAAACGGGTACGTCATTATCAGCATTTTCTTATCAATTACTTCATTAGTACTGCTGGATCTGAAAAACCGGTGCTTCAGAATAAAATCAACAATACACTCCATTGACTGCCTGACTTCCGGAATTCTGTAGGCATGACCATGGGAAATATATGTCTGAAAGGCCTCGAGTACGCATATCGAAGTATGCAGTGAACTGTGCACGGCGCCCGTCTGATTGAAATTGCAGTTATATCCGCCGTCATTCATCTGCTGACCGAGAATATAGTTAATTATTCTTATAATAATATTAGGATCAGCGCCGTAATATACAGCATAATCAAGATACATTGCTGTTACACAGGTGTCGCTTATATCCATTGTTACGGACGGGTTTATTCCCCCGTCGCTTGCCGTTTCCTCAGTCCCTATTCTGTTTATTTCTTTTAGCAGCAAGTTATCTGTCGGCGGATATTCAAGATTGCGCAGCTCAAGAATGGTATAATGCGAACAGATCCATTTCGGCTGATAGAATCTTCTGCCCCAGCCGCCGTCCGGATTCCGGTTTTTTATATACTCAAAACACCAGCCCGATTTGCCTATCCGGTTATGCTTCTGTTCATCCGCATTATCACACAAATCCCTGTCAGCAAGATAATCCAGTGAAGGATCTATGCTTTTTATCCATTCAATTACATTCATTTTACTCATCCTCCCGTCTGTCATATATCAGGGACCTGCCTGCAGAAATTATACCATGTCCCCGCCGGACAGCAATAAATAACTGCGTTATGTATGAGTTTCCGGAAGCAATCCTTTGGAGGGAGTCGGCACTTCCATGCCGGACGAAGCGGATGGTGAATTCGGATTCGAGGCACTTAAGTTTTCTCCGGGCACTGAGGAAGATGTAAACATCACGATTGACATGCATTATCCGGAAGAATGGAATGCTGGTTCGAAACACCGGATATGCAGGTGATGGATTAATGGATTTGAACCACAGAGAGCACAGAGGACCATAAAGTTTTTTTGAAAAATGTAAAATCTTTCGTGGTATCATCATTTAATTCAGATCTAAATTTAAGGGTAAGGTAAAACCAAAAACCCTATCCGATATACAGGCAATATTTCACGGAAACCTGAAATCCCGGAATAACCAAAGACCCTCTGTGGCCATCTGTGGTTCAAAAAACTATCTGCCCGCCCGTAGCGTTGTCGCGTGAGACATTAATGGATGTGTCTTCTGCTGAATCCTTATTTCCTGCGCAGAAGTCCGAAGATCCGAAGCAGGAAATAAAATGCCGCAATTGACAGGAAAAACATCAGTGTAAAGGAGATTCTGAATCTGATGAAATGAAACAGCAGCGCGGTGCATAAACCCCCGCCGATTGCCGAAAGAAGGGTCTTTATTCTGATCGACCTGTACCGGGGCGCATCTTTCCTGTCCTTGTATTCATCCATAAGATTTTCCAGTGCAGCAAGGTCCCAGCAGGCCAGAGACAGCCCTGCAAACAATATCATGAATGCCGGATCTGCCCCTGTCAGGATACCGGCTGAAGCACCCCCGGCAGATAATACAAGAAAGAGGCCGGCAGCCGCTTTCCGGAAAAACCAGTACAGTGCTGAAAATACTGCCGGTAGGGCAATCCCCAGGACTATTCCGTAATCACGGAAGCCTGCAATGGCTGCAGTCAATGAGATGATAAGGCATATTAAAAACATAAGTCTTGCCGACATTTTGATCCTTTTAAAATTTCTTTATTCTTGGCGGCCTTCTCAACGCGCCTGCCATCATCGGCAGAACCGGATCACCGATACGCCAGTCGATGACCGTAACCGCCATCTCCCTGAGAATATCAAGATTGAGGCGGCGTTCGAGCCTGCTTATCCTAAGGGCTGCATTATCAGCTGTTTCTGTATCATGCCATATGAAATCCGGAATATCGGGACAAACCAGCACAATCTGGAAGCCCTGGGATCTGAGTTTTCTGTAATACGGAATATCATCATAATCAAACGGGCTGAGAAAAAAATACTGGGTTTTTGATGAATACTGTTTTAGCGGTACATTTACCAGATCTGTAATTGAATTGCTTTTATTGTCCGGATTTCCGGCAGCAAGGCAGTTAAGTATTCTGTTAAGCTGTCTTTTCCCGTACCCCGGCAGTATATTTACGGGATTTGGTCCGGCAATCGACAGACCGGTCCTGTGGCCCTGGCGGATAAACATCCCGGCAAGAGAAGCGGCCAGTTTTGTCTGCAGCTCAAAAATACTCTTATCTCCGCAGCTATATTCCATGTTCTGACGGCTGTCAACGATAATGGCCATATCGGCATTGCGTTCCTGGACGAATTCCCTGATGAAATACCTGTCAGGATACCTGGCTGTCAGTTTCCAGTACAATGCCTTCAGCGGATCGCCTGGACGGTATTCCCTGACTCCATGGAAGTCTGTGCTTGAGCCGCTCATTCTGGTCTCCATTGTTCCCGGAGAAGAAAGGGTTTTCCATGGGTGTGTAATAAAGGGTTTGAATTTTGAATACTGAGGCTGAATAACTGTTTCTGCGGGAACACTTAATACACTGACATGATTAAAACAGCCCAGCGGGTCGATGGTTTCTATCCTGAGTTTATCCCATGTGAATACACCCCTTTCTGTTTGAAATGAATATTCAAGCTCCGTTTTTTCACCGGGACTGAGGACTGCGAGGATCCTGCCGTTACCTTTGCTTAATTTAATGTCCGGATCAACCCTGTCCTTTGCAATGATGCATATATTCCTGCTGCCGCAGTTTTTAATTTCGGCATTCATCACAATTGAACAGACATTTCCCCTTCTTTCTTTGCTGCACTTTCTTTCTGCACTCAATCTGATCTTCCCGGCAGAGGGAACCGCAAGCAATGCCCCTGCAGGATAGAAAATAAACAGTACCGCGATAAGGATAATATCGCTGTTTCTGCTTACCAGCGCTGTAATAAAGAGTCCGGTAATTATCATCAGTAAAAACAGGACCTTACTTTTCATTCTTCTCCCTGAAAACCGGAACGGACACGGACATTTCGGTTTCCTTTATAACTTTCCTTTCTGATCCGCTTATATCCCAGAGACTGGGATCAAGGATGATCCTGTGCGTCATAACCGGCTCTGAAAATTTCTTGACATCATCAGGTGTGACATAGTCCCTTCCATGAATTGCAGCCCAGGCCCTGGACAGCTTCAGAAGCGCCAGCGAGCCCCTGGGACTTGCACCTACGGCTATTTTGGGATGTTTTCTGGAAGCCTTTACAAGTTCCACTATATAGGAAATAACATCCGGATCCACATAAACACCTTCGACAGCGCTGCGCATGGCCATCAGGGTTTCGGGGTCTGCAACTTTTTTCAGAGTTATTTCATCCTTTTTCCTTTCTGCCCTTCTTTTGAGAATTTCATTTTCTTCTTCCGTGTCCGGATATCCTACCGAGAGTTTCACAATAAAACGGTCAAGCTGCGCCTCAGGAAGAGGAAAGGTGCCCTCATACTCAATAGGGTTCTGGGTTGCGATTACCACGAACGGCTCCGGAAGAGGCAGGGTTTCTCCTTCCATGGTTACATGGTTTTCCTGCATGGCTTCCAGAAGTGCAGACTGTGTTTTCGGAGAAGCCCTGTTTATTTCATCGGCAAGCAGAATGTGTGTGAATATCGGGCCTTTTCTGAGTGTGAACTTGTTTCTGCTGCTGTCCAGGACATATCCTCCTGTAATGTCTCCCGGGAGAAGATCGGGAGTAAACTGGATCCGTTTGAAATCCATTCCAAGGGCACTGGCGAAACTGGATGCAATCAGGGTTTTGCCCAGACCGGGATAATCCTCAAGCAGGATATGTCCGCCGGACGAAAGGAAAGCGGACATTATAAGTTTGTGTGTCTCAGCTTTCCCGACGACGGCCTTTCCCACTTCGTCGATTATCCGGGCCGTTATTTCCGAGGTTTTTTTAATTGATACAGAGGACTTTTCATTCATCTTTTAACTCCATGAATTTTTCAAGAAACAGAATGCATTCCTGAAGACTTTTATTGTAGTCCCCGGCTTTTCGGCCGGACCATGAATAGATCAGATTTTTAATGCCGAAAGATGATTTCTTTTCTTCCATGAACAGAAAGCTCTGAATATGTTCCGGCAGCGGTATTTCCCTGTTTTTGAATGCATCAATCAGGACATAATCGACATCCAGCCTTTTCTGAATTGCATACTTGCAGGCCAGAATTTTTGTCAGTTCCTTTTTCAGCCTGCTTTTGGAATAGGGGCTTGAGTTGTTCAGATATGATTCCCACATTTTAAATCTGCGGCTGTAAAAGTTTTCAATGACAGGTTCAACCGGTCCCTGCGGGAGGTTTTCGCGCTTAAGGATAAGCAAAAAAAACAGGATCAGCGAAGCAGATATAATCATGATACTCCATACAATATACTGGTCCAGGCTTAAAACTGCATATCTGTACAGGATGTCAAGCCTGTCAGCAATGGGTTTGATGATTCTCTCGAATAAAAAGTCCCTGAATATAATAATTATCATAATCAGCAGACCGGCTGATATCATGTAAAGAATTATCCGGGTACTTTTTTTCATCTGCCGCACTCCCTGTCAGCTGAGCGGAAGTAATCCACGATTTCATCAAAACACCTGAACGCGGTTTCTTCTTCAACTTTCCCAGGATTCCAGTTTCCGTATCTTGCGGCTTCAAAAAGAACAGTCAGCGCTTTTACCGGAGCTGCCGGGGCTCCGGCAACCTCAAGCTGATATTCAAATTCAGTTACTGTCATTCCGGACTGACGCCTGATATTCTGTTCTTTGTTCAGTATTTCACACATTCTGTAGTAATAACCAAGAATGATCTCTTTCAGGTTCCTGCCGCTGCGCACGGCTTCCCTGGCATCCGCTGTTTCCATTTCAATGATGTCACTCAACTGAGTTCTCTTTCTGTTCTGAAATACAAGACGGAATACAAGCAGTCCTGCCAGACCTGTCAAAACAGATGCTGCGATCCACAGGACAAATTCCGGGACTGGTGAAACATGCAGGGAAGAGGAATAAGCAGAATCTGAAATGATCTCTTCCTCCTGTTTCGGAGTGTCTGCCATAGCGAAATTCAGCTGAATTAAAAGGAGTCCGGCGATTATAAATCCTGCTAATACAACAAGACTGATTACAATAGCCTTAAGAGCGATACTTTTTTCATTGGACTTTTTTGCGCTCCTGATAATAAATACCGTAATTAAAACCGCGACCGGAAAAAAGATAATTATCAGGATTGCCGCAGGAGGAACATTCCATCGGAATAATTGGTCGTCTTCATCTTCCTTTGCAGGAGGTCCACTCCAGTTAACCGGGAATGGCCTGCCGGCCTTGAGAGTCAGTTGTGACAGACCGGCCGATAACAGGATTGAGCATACTGCAAACAGTACAAGTGTAATAAATATGGCCCGTTTTTCTTTTCTATTCATTCTTAATTATCCGGGAAAAATGACAAGTGAATTATATTATTAATGAGACCGGCAGTCTATAATATTTTAATCTGATTGACAGGTATAAAAACTATTCCTATCATTAATCAGCATTTTGGCAGGAGGAGAGCCATGAAGGACATAAAAGCCGGTTCCGGAAGCAGGAAAGAACGCGGAAAGGGCGGATGGCTGCAGGCCGGCGCTTTGATACTCCTCTTCATAGCCGGGTTTCCCTGCGCGACGCAGGCGCTGTCTGCTCCGGTAGTTCTCTACACCGACATTCTGTCCGGGCCCACTACAGGAGGCGAAGGCGGTAACGGTATTTATCTTTCCATCTTCGGCATGAATTTCGGTACTGAAGCAGATCTCGGCACGAAAGTCAGGGTAAAAATCGGCGGAGCCGGGGCGGCCAGTTACCTGTATCTCGGCCGGTCAAAGGGGCGTCCCGACATCCGGCAGATCACAGTTCAGGTGGGTGGAAATCCAACACAGGGGATTCCGCTGCCCATCCAGGTCATCGTGGACGGAGTCGGCTCCAACACCGACCACACCTTTATGCCAAATCCGGGCAATATCTATTTCGTCGACAACGAATCCGGTAACGACTCGACCGGTGCCGCGGGCGACATAACAAAACCCTACCGGCATGTACAGGTGCAGAACCTTGATAAGGCAGCGTGGGGGCAGACTCGGCCGGGTGATTTTATTGTGATGAGGGGGAACGGCAATCCCTGGACGGATGTCGGATTTGTGGATGACGATTGGGGCTACTTCATGCGGTACCGCGACAAGTCCGGATGCGCCCCGAAAGGGAAGCCGGGCACGGGCCCCATCACCATCATGGGATATCCGGGTGAAGATGTATTCATCCACGGGACACTCAGGAACGGGATGGATGGAGGCTGCATCTCCGCCATTAATGGTGAAACATACCAGTACGCCGGAAGATGGGCCGTGATTACCAGCCTCCGGATCAACGGTGAAGGTTACGATGGTCCCGTCAACCTGCAAATCCACGGCGATAACTGGCGGGTCATTAACAATGATCTCTCCGCCTCAAACGCACCCCGAACAGGCGACGAGGCTCCCCGTATGGGCGGAATCACCGGGACCGGAAATAACTCCGTCTGGCTCGGGAACCATATTCATGATATTCAGGGCGGAAAAGAGATGTGTCACGGCTTCTACATTGACGGCGGAAGGGGTTACGAGATCGCCTACAACAACGTCCATGACATACGGGATGGAAACGGATTTCAGATCTACGGGAATTATACCGATGACGTGCACTTTCACCATAACTGGGTCCACGATGTAAGCAAGTTCGGCCTCAACATTGCCGATGGATCGCGGAACAACATCACAATTCACGACAACATCATTTTTAATATACAATTGTCCGGCGTGCGCTTTAACACAGAAGACCTTCATAATTGCCGGATCTACAACAACACCTTCTATAATGTTAACATGGAAGGCAGGGAATATTATGCCGTCCTGAGGAATACCGGTTACAGGGAACTCCCGGCCGACGCAGTGGACATATGCAACAATATCTTCTGGCCCCGGTCCGGAACGACATATCAGGACGATGAGATGACCGGACACGGCACTATCATCCGGAATTTATGGTACGGTGGAACTGATACCATGCCTGATTCCGACCCTGTGACCGGGAATCCCGGGTTCGTTTCCCCCGGAACCGATTTCCGCCTTCAGGCAGGCAGCCCGGCGATCGACGCGGGCTCAAACGCGGTGGCAGGTCTGGTGACTGACGACTACACAACTCAGGTGCCCCGTCCGGCCGGAGCGGGGTATGACATCGGAGCCTGTGAATACAAGGCTGCCGGATCAACGGGACCCTGACTTTCTGACTGACAGCCAAAGGATTTTCTTCTGTATATGCATATTATCAGGAATCAGCAGAATTTTCATCCGCAGAAAACAGATTCTGATTTTTCAATACAGGATTAAAAATAGAAATTGTTCGGGTCCGGGCCCACACGCTTTCCCTCATCAAGGGCATCCAGCATATCCATGTCATCCTTTGAAAGTTCAAAATCAAATATCAGGCTGTTTTCCTCGATACGCTCCTTCCTGGTTGATTTCGGGATTGTGACCACTTCATGCTGCAGGTCCCAGCGCAGGACGATCTGGGCCGGTGTTTTATTATATTTTTCTGCCAGTTTCATTACTGTAATATTACTGACAATCTTCCCCTGCATAAGCGGACTCCATGCTTCAAAGCGGATATTTTTGTCCTTACAGAATTTCAGCAGTTCGGGCTGGACAAGAAAAGGATGAAATTCCACCTGATTTACAGCAGGTACTGTTCCGCCTGTACGCAATATATCTTCCAGCTGATCAATCATAAAATTACTGACGCCGACAGCCTTAGCGCGGCCTGATTCATATATTTTTTCGAATTCCTCCCAGGTCTCCTGATAAAACCCCGGCACCGGCCAGTGGATCAGATACAAATCGACATAATCGGTCCCCAGCAGTTTAAGACTCTCTTCGAATGCGGCCATAACCTTCTTCTCACGCTGGTCCTGATTCCAGACCTTGGTTGTTATAAAAACATCCTCCCGCTGAACACCGCTTTCACGGATGGCTTTCCCGACACCCGGTTCATTTGCATAGAAGGATGCTGTATCAATACTCCTGTAACCCTGCTCCAGAGCATTCCTGACAGCATTCTCCACCTGCTGTCCATCATCAATTTTAAAACAGCCGAAGCCCAGCCACGGCATTTTTGTTCCGTTATTTAAAACCGTAAAATCATTTATACTGCTGATCATTTTTTACCTCCGTTTTATTCGATTCTACCCTGTATCTGCAGTAAATGTCATGTATGTCCGAATAGTGAATTCACTTTTAATATGGAATTATTCTGCATAAATTGATATGCCGGGTTTACAGCAAATTATATCCAAACGAAATATCAGATTTCTTCTTGTTTATATAAATATCCTACAGGCTTATATCAATAATCCAGAGGGTTGTTCCGGATGAGTTATCCGGGTCTCCGTAAACCGATTCGAAAGCTACTTTGGTACCATCCGGAGAGACAGACGGAGCTCCGTCGTAACCGCTGTAAAACGTAATCCGTTCCGGACTTCCGCCGGCGGCAGGAATTTTATAGATACAGGCCATATTCACATCGTTATTTTCCGAACTGTAGATGATCCATTGTCCGTCGCCTGAAAAGACTGCATCAGTAGCACTTTCATTTATCCCTGTAATCCGGGTCTGATCAGATCCGTTACCGGCATTCATGGTCCAGATTGCCCATATTCCGTTTACCGCATCCTCTTTCTGATAGAGAATTTTATCTCCGGACGGAGACCAGTTCGGCTGTTTATTGTTATCATTTCCGGTCAGATCAATATAGCCCGAACTCCCGTCAAGACTGTATTTCGTTATAACACCGTCATCTTCCACATCGATAACATGCGATTCAAATACTGTCCATAATCCGTCGGGGGACAGCGTGGGCTCGTATGACTGAAGTGGGGATCTGTCGGTAATCTGTTCCTCGTCCCCGGAAGAACCGGTATCTGAAATCAGGAAGATTTCATCATGAGGATCTCGGTCAGATGTAAAAACCACTGATTGCAAAATATCATTCCAGCAGAAACCCGGGATATTGACATTGGCATTGCCGTCTGCAATTAATAAAACAAGCTGCTTCGTATCAAGATGGTAAATATACAAATCGGCCGCTCCGGTATTATAGCCATCACGAAAACGGGTGAACACAATTGATTGTCCATCAGGAGAAAAAGCCGGATTCTGCAGACTGCCCGAAAGATTTATGTCCAGCCTGTAAGCGTCGTCTTTACGCACATCTTTTCCGGAATCATCTGACATACAGCAGCCGCATAAAGCGATGATGAGCAGAATTTTGGAAACAGTCGGGATAAAATTTTTCATTCCTTATTAAATTATATCACATATCGGCATTTATGCGACAGGAAAAGTTATAATTACGGGTTTGATATATAGAAATTCCACCGGGAAGACTCAGGAGTCCCGGCATTTTATCATTCCGATTTCTGCGGTCATTCTGAATTGTTTAATGATCCACCAAATGCTTTGCGTCCCTGGTTAAGGTATTTCTGTATTTTCAGAAAAATAATAAGCAAAAAATCTTGATTTTTTCATTTAAAACGTTTATATATATGCAAACGTTTGCGCAAACGTTTGCATATATATAAATACAGGATAATACATGAAAAATCTTCAGAAGCCGTTATGGATAATTGCCCTGCCCCTGTTACTGAACATGCTGGTCAGTCAGATCCAGATGATTATTGACAGGGCGTTTCTGGGACAGATACGGGTCGAATATATGAGCGCCCTCGGCAATGTCAGCGCTCCTCTGTGGACCACAATTTCGGTACTTTTTGCCCTTACTACAGGGGCAACAGTTCTCATGAGTCAGGCCCTGGGCGCAGGGAAAAAGCATGAAGCCGGAATTCTTGCCCACTGCACTCTTAAATACAGCAGCGCAGCCGCTCTCCTGCTCTTCATTTTCTGGCTTCTGTTTGCCCGTCAGGTATTCAGGCTGATGGGAGTAACCGGGGACGTTCTTGCATATTGCCTGGACTATATCAGATACATTATTCCGATTGTTCTTATTACAGGTGTTAATGCGGCTTCTGCAAGCATTCTGCAGGCAAACGGCTACACCCGGCCTGTTCTTGTTTCCGGCATTGTCCGTTCGGCCCTGAATGTGCTGCTTGACTGGCTTCTGATATTCGGTAATCTTGGTTTCCCCAGGATGGGAATAAAAGGAGCAGCTCTTGCAACAAGCATCGCCGAACTTATCGGAACATTGGTGCTTTTATATATGGTAATTAAGACCAGAAAACTGGCTTTCAGGCTTTCACTTAAAAAGGTAATTACCGCAAGGTTCAGGACATACAGAAAGATAGCCGGAAAAGGGCTGCCCTCGGCAACCGAAGAACTTCTCTGGAATCTGGGAAATCTCGGCATTATAAGAATCCTTAATTCAGTCGGGCCGCTGGCAACCGGTATTTATACAATTATTTTTTCCGTGGATGTAATCCCGGCACTTGTATTTATAGCCATCGGCCAGGGAGTAATGACCCTGTCGGGACAGAAAACCGGCGCAAGAGACCCGCAGGGGGCCGGGAAAGTCGGCATTCTCGGGCTTATAAATGCCTGGGGAATTTCAGTATTATTCCTGCTTGCATTTCTGATTGTGCCGCAATTAATACTGCGGATATTCACATCGGATAAAACGATTATTTCATCATCCATAATTCTTCTGTTCATAGCCGGGTTTAACTTCTTCCCCCGGTCGGCCAATATTGTGCTTGGATCGGGTATCAGGGGCTTCGGCGATACAAAATGGATGATGAAGACCCAGATTTTCGGAACTGTTTTTGTCGTTGCTTTATCCCTTCTTTTCGTAATAATATTAAATCTCGGTATTCCGGGAGTTTTTCTTGCAGTTATTTCGGACGAAACCGTAAGGGCAGTAATAAATTATGTCCGCTACAGAAAAGGTCCCGTACTGGAAAACTCTGAATCGTATGATGGTAAACAGGAAGAAGACAGAATGGAGAGAGATAGTAAATGCCTGGCATCAAGGACGTAGCCGAACTTGCCGGAGTTTCGTATACCACTGTAAGCCATGTTATCAACGGCACAAGGTTTGTAAAAAGCGAAACTGCGGAAAAAGTCAGAAAAGCGATATCCGAACTCGGTTATGTGCTGAATCAGACTGCCAGAAACCTGCGCAGGGGCGAAACCAGAACAGTCGGGGTCATCGATGCAGTTACCCTGGACCTCTTCTTTACCGAAGTAATGCGGACCACCCAGCTTGTCCTGGAACAGTCCGGCTACTCCCTGTACTTTTCCTTCTGCGATTTTCCGCATGAAGAATGTAACGACCAGCAGGAATGGTTCGCCCGAAAGGAACTTGAATACCTGGACCAGCTGATTGCCAGAGACGTTGATGCAATTATCATCAATCCGATAAATACCGACCATATTCTGGAAGAATATTTCAGAAACGTTTCAATTCCTGTCATACTGTTCCAGAGAAAATTACGCGGTCCGGCGAATTATCCTGTCATGTCTGACGATTTTACCGGCGGATATCTGGCAGCCCGGCACTTTATCGAACTCGGACACAGAAATCTTGCTGTTGTCTACGGTTATTCCTACGCTTCCAACGCAGTTGCCCGAAGAAAACTGGGATTTGAAGCCGCCATGAAGGAGGCCGGTTTATCTGTTACCGGTTCCAGGTGGCTTGACGGACATTATGACGCTGAATCCGGTTATGAAAAGACAATGGAACTGCTTCAGTCACCGGACCGGCCGACCGGCGTATTTTATTATTCCGATACAATGGCGATAGCAGGGCTTCGTGCCGCAGCCGATTGCGGCATATCGGTTCCCGAAGAGCTTTCGATTATAGGATACGATGACATTCTGTTAAGCCGGTTCAGTATTCCGCGGCTGACCACCGTAAAACAGGACAGCAGGGTAATGGGCCGGTTCATAGGTGAAAAAGCAATCAGCCTGATTTCCGGCAATCCCGCTGATCCTGAACACAGAGGTCCGGCCTGGCAGGAAGAACTGCTGCCGGTATCCCTTGAAGTCAGGGAATCAACAGCAAGACCCAGATAATCTTCCTTTTCTGTTCATCCGCAGCGGAACAGATCCGGCAGCATGACAAAATTTTATTGTTTCTTCCTTATCATCAGCGCATAAACGGAAACGCTTATTGTGAATATCAAGCCGTAAACGAACTGCAGCCAGAATGCAGTCAGTCCGATGGCGATGATCCCGGCCTCAAGAGAACCGATTATCAGGGCACCGATAAAGGTACCGACAATTGTCCCCTTCCCTCCGAATACGGAGGTGCCGCCGATAAAAACAGCAGCCAGCGTTGTCAGCAGATAACCCTGACCCTGGCTTGGCCAGAAATAGGTTACTTCGAGTGAAGACAGGATCCCGGCAAAAGCCGCGAAAAACCCCATCTGCAGATAAACGATGGTTTTTACCATGTTTACGTTTATCCCCATCATTTTGGCACTTTCCATATTATCCCCGACGAAAAGAACATGCGAACCGAATTTATGTCTTTTTAAAATGAAATAAAACAGGATTCCCAGCAGAATGAACCAGATCGCCTGGGCGGGTATTCCCGCCAGTCTTCCGACGCATATTTTATAAAAAAACGTGGTTTTTGCGGCAACAAGCGAGATCCCCTGTCCTTCGGCAAGCACATTCACAGCCCCCCGCCAGAAAAACATTGTTCCTATGGTCGCGACGATGGAAGGAATGCCGATCCTGACGATAAGCAATGAATTCAGAAAACCTGCCAGTACACCGAAAGCCAGTGCGGCAAAGGCCGCAAGCCAGATATAGCCTGTTGTTTCCAGCGTTTTGCCGAATATCCAGCAGGCAACCGCAAGGACCGACGGGAAAGAGAGGTCTATCTCTCCAAGAATGACAACGAGTGTCATGGCCAGGGCCATGATACCGATAAAGGGTATCGTGGACATGAACGAATAATAAATTTGCAATTTTAAAAACACTTCCGGTGCGCCGATAAGAAATATCAGGAATATAAAGATAAATACTCCGATGATGCTGATCAGCAGTTTGAAATCCCTGTTGGTCCTGAATTTTTCGATAATAGCGTTAAACATAGATAATCCTTAAAATCTCCCTAATTGGCAGCACGGTTAAATGGCCTGCCCGCGGACATTGCCACGGACAGGCAGGTAACATTATTTTAATCTGCCGGTTCGGTTAAACTCGATCATTTTATCGACCAGGTCGTCCTGGGATATATCATCTTTCCTATACTCGCCGGTAATTCTTCCCCTGTCCAGGATTACAAACCTCTCAGCGACCGAGTAGACATGGTAAATATTATGACTGATGAAAATGACCGATTTGCCCTGCTTCTTTATGTTCAGAATGAAATCAAGCAGCTTCTTTGTTTCGGATAATGACAAACCCATTGTCGGTTCGTCAAGTATGATCAGATCGGCATTGAAATATAATGCCCTACCTATAGCAATACCCTGTTTTCCGCCGCCGGAGAGAGAAAAAACTTCGGAATCGACGGTTATGGCTTTGAATGTAAAACCGATATGCGTACGCAATAGTTCCTCAGTTTCCTTTTTCTGACTCCTGATCTTCAGGAATCCGGCTTTATTGCACAATTCGCGTCCGGCAAACATTTTCCGCCACATCGTCTGCTGATCGGCAAGCGTCCTCTCCTGGTAAACAGTTTCTATGCCTATCTCCCTGGATTTCTTTTCGGAATGCCTTGTTATAACATTTCCCTTGTAGAAAATTTCTCCGGAAGTCGGCGGATGAACGCCTGTTATTATTTTAATCAGAGTGGATTTCCCGGCGCCGTTATCTCCAACCAGGACGATAATTTCATTGCTTCCAACCTGGAAATCCACATCTTTCAATACTTCCACATGGCCGAACGATTTGTTGATTTTTTCCATTTTCAGAAGTATGGTGCTGTCTTTCATATGTAATCCCGTATATTTTTCTTTTACTTACCTTATTCCGGCTTCGGCCAGCGGAGCGACAAATTCGATATTCCCTTTATGAATTATTGATGCCACGGTATCTATGTGCAGGCCGGAGAATCCGAATTTTTTGCTCAGACAGATCTGCACTATAGGCAGAAAACCCTGTAGATAGGCCTGCTGGTCCAGAACTGCGCCGACCCAGCCTTCATTAATGGCATCCGCCGTCGCAGCACTCAGGTCAAATCCAGCTCCGAACACATCGCCGGGTTTCAGTCCTGCTGATTTCATATAGGTCCCCATGGTAGCAGTCAGCGCACCGTGATCGGTAATGATAAGCTTAACATCAGGATGTTTGGCGATATAACTTGATACAACCGGAGTACCGAGAGAAGCGTCTGAATTAATTGCATCAGTAATCTCGATATAATCAACAGTCATACCCAGCTCTTCAAGAGCATCTATACATCCCTTTGTCCTGAGTCCGCGGGTTTCCTGTCCCAGAAGACCCCAGACCATTGTCCTGCTGCCTTTGGAAAGTCCTGCCAGTTGAGCAGCTGATTTTCCAAGCATAACGCCGGAAGAATAGAGTTCCTGCCCCACATACCCGAATCCGTCCATCTTGTATTTATCCTCTATGGCCGGAAGACTTGTATTCTGGCTGTTTACTATGATGCCGGCAGCTTCAGCCTCATCGACCAGCGGTGCATAGGCATCTACACCCGGATGTCCCATAATGGCGATCGCGTCCTTGAACTGGGCAACCATTTTATCAGGAAGCCAGCCTGACCAGACATAATCCACTTTGCAGCCCAGTGTTTCCTCGGCATCCTTTGCACCTTTATACACTACCGAGGCAAAGGGCCCGCCTTCGCTTCCACCCGGAAAAAAGACAATGTGAACATCCGAGAACAGCGATCCGGAAGTTACGTCCGAACTTTCCCTGCCTTTGGTTTCCGCTTTTTCACAGCCCGAAAACAGCACAGCAAATATGCTGACTATTGCCAGAATAATAAACAGTTTTTTCATAAAATCACTTCCCCCTATAAAAAATTTAAACTATCTTTTTTTTGACATGGAAAAATCAGGCTGGCAACTGTATTTTTGACCGGTATTTTACCGGGTGTTTCCACAGGCAGCTGTCGCATCGGTATCCTGAGCCGGAAAAGAGGCCGGAATTCATATTTTTATCTTGTTTATCAGTTCCACTTTGTTCTGGACATTCAGCTTCCTGTATATGTTATGTATATGAAAATCCACCGTACTCAGCGATATCTGTAATTCGTGACTCATTTCCTTGTTCAAAAGTCCCCTGATAATCAAACCGAGGACTTCCTTTTCCCTGGATGAAATTTTGAACTTCACACATATATTGTTGAACTTCACATACTTTTCCGATTCCTTATTAATGTTGATTTTTAGGAATTCCTCCAGCTTTCTGCCTATCCCGCTGATATTTCTCTGCTGTTGTTCGCTTTTATTACGGATCAGGTTTTTTATCTTGAGTTTTAATTCCTCGATCAGAAAAGGTTTATAGATGTAATCCACTGCCCCCCCCCGAGAGGGGCTGTCAGCTTTTCCGGTGCCTGCACTCCATTGAATGCGAAGAACACATTATACTGATCATTAAGCGAAGACTGCAGAAAGGAAATCATTTCCAGATTATCATCCACAATGAAAATATTCTGCCTGTCCGTCTCTATACATTCCTCCTGTAATTCAGGAACATCATAATTTTTACCTGCAGGTCCGGACAGAATGATATTTTCCATGACGCCATCGGCTTCCGTGAGTATCTGTTTTTTCAATCTGATCTGAAAAATTGTGCCCTCGTTTTCGCGGCTTCCAACGGCAAGATCACCATCAAGAGAGTCAACGATCTTTTAACGATATACAGGCCCATGCCTATGCCCTGAATATTCCTTTTCTGATGGGAAAGCTGATGAAAGGCATCGAATATATGTTTCTGCTGTTCTTCTGTCATTCCGATCCCGTTGTCCCTTACCTCAAGCAGTGCGTAATCATTGTCTTCTTTCAGGTTTATTTCGATTGTCCCGTTTTTCCCGGTGTACTTAATCGAATTATCTATCAGATTATTGATGATCCTGTCCAGAGCATAGGGATCGGCCCTGACGATGATATTTCCGGCAATGCTGCCGGTCAGCCTTATTTTTTTATTTCCCGCAAAGCTTTTAAACAGGACCAGCTTGTTTTTCAAAACATCTGAAAAATCCACCAATTGGTCATGGTTATAGAAAATCTGGTTCTTCGTCAGTTTTTCAGCATCCATATAATTGACTATATCCCCGACCAGCTTATTGATATTCTTATTTACGACCTCAAGGTCTTTATC
>CAZKOK010000017.1:0-16869 GCA_964554355.1 uncultured Spirochaetia bacterium
GCATTGAATATATAGTCATCCTGTATTTCAAGATCATGAAGGGAACAGAAATCCTGATATGCTTCAAAACGTCTGCTTATATCGTAAACGGAAAGATCCCCCAGAAAACCGATTTTTCTGTGACCAAGTTTATAAAGATGTTCCAGGGCCGCAAAAACACCCCCGTGATTGTCGCAGGTAATCGCATCAATCGGAAGCGGATCGTAGTTATAACCGATTGAGACAATCGGAATTTTCATTTCAAGAGCAGTCTCGGCAAGAACCGGGCTTACGGCATTTGTAAGTGAGATAATTCCATCCAGATTATTGAATGCAACCGGGATGTTGAATTCATTTACGGTTTTGGTACGTACGGCAACAATGTTGAAGTTTTCCTTTACTGAAAGATCACGGATGTATCCAAGAAGCTGCCCGAGATAATAACCTCCCAGGAAAGGCGCAAAAACGGCAAACAATTTGCTGTCGGGTTTTTCAATAGTTTTTTTTCT
The DNA here is from genome assembly GCA_964554355.1 of uncultured Spirochaetia bacterium. Classification (GTDB taxonomy): domain Bacteria; phylum Spirochaetota; class Spirochaetia; order CAZKOK01; family CAZKOK01; genus CAZKOK01. The sequence goes on from CAZKOK010000017.1 coordinate 489, forward strand.
GGCCACTTTGAATATTTTATTACAGAATTTCCGGGACGGCAATTGAATTCCGGGGCTCACGCTACGACACTACGACACTACGACGCTACGAGGGCCTGGGGTGCAGAGAGCGGGACGGACTCCGAGAGGATAAATGTGTTTTTAACATAGGAGCACAGAGAACCACAGAGGGGTTTTCATTAATCAGGTACAAAGCATTTCCATTAAAAACTCTGTACTCTCTGCGGTCCTCTGTGATTCAAAATCCGAGGGCCCGGGCCTGAGTTTGAGGTAAAATGAGGATAAGGATTCCTGTCTGTAAAGGATATTTTAAATAAATCTGATAACAAGTATTACCGCGACAGCTGCCAGAGCGATTGCCACGGCAATCAGACGTCTGGTTTTGAATTCACTGACTTTTGCGGCATTGAGATAGAACCTGCCGTTTTCAGTTTCTACAAATACACCCTTATCAACCAGCTGCCGGAATATAAGGGAATCATTAATCCCTGGATCGTTTATTTCACCAAGAGAAATGGCTTTTTCTTTTGAAACTGCGTCATGATTCTGAAAGGCCCTGATGTATCTGCTCTGCCTGGCCAGAACAGCTATAGTACCTGTACTCATTTTTAGATACCCCTTTACATGTATTTTTTTGTTATTCGAACACATATTTTTTGTATAGTCAAATATTTTTTTGGGGAGAAATGTCTCACGCGACGACGCTGCGGGAGTTTGGGGTAATGAAGGATTTTCGGACTGCCGGGAGATGAATAAGTTCTCTGAGGTTCTCTATGGTTCAAAATAGCACCCGATTTCCCGGATGTCCAATCCGTTCTCATTAAAATCGTAGCGTGAGTCCCCATTCCCTGTCCATCCATAGCTAAAACCCAAAGTCGGCATTTTTTCTGCCGATTTTCAATAAACGCTATAGCAATTATTTACGTTTTTGTATATTTTGTGAATTCAGATAACCATACAGGAGATTCCAATGTCCAATAATCGTATCGATTTCATAAAGACTCCACTTACGGAGGAATACGGTAAGTTCTGTTTCAGTGACTCAGTCATGAAAGAAAGGCTGCCGAAGACAATTTACAAAGAAATTAAAAAAGTCCAGGCTGGTGATGCAAGGCTTTCAAGGGAAGTTTCAGAAGTAATTGCAAACGCCATGAAAGACTGGGCAATTGAAAACGGCGCAACTCACTATACCCACTGGTTCCAGCCCCTTACAGGCCTGACAGCGGAAAAACATGATTCCTTTATTTCTCCCACAGGAGATGGAAAGGTCATGATGGAGTTTTCGGGAAAGGAACTTATTCAGGGTGAACCGGACGCTTCTTCTTTCCCTTCCGGCGGGTTAAGGGCGACCTTTGAAGCCAGGGGATATACAACATGGGACACTACTTCCGATGCATTTTTGAGGGAAGACAAAACAGGTATCACTCTTTATATTCCCACTGCGTTTGTTTCCTACACCGGCGAAGCGCTTGATAAAAAGGTACCTCTGCTCAGGTCAATGGAAGCATTGTCAAAGCAGGCCCTCCGCGTTCTGCGCTGTCTTGGAAATACAACTTCCAGAAAGGTTATCGCTGAATCGGGACCGGAACAGGAATATTTTCTTGTTGAAAAATCCCTCTTTCGGAAAAGATCCGACCTTATTCTGACAGGCCGTACAGTGTTCGGCAGCATGCCTGCGAAAGGCCAGGAATTAAGCGATCACTATTTCGGGTCAATCAAGGAACGCGTTGCGGGTTTTATGCAGGAGCTTAACTATGAACTCTGGAAGCTTGGAATTTCCGCAAAAACACAGCATAACGAAGTTGCTCCGAACCAGTTTGAACTTGCAACAATTTATGATACGGCAAATTCGGCAACCGACAGAAACCAGATTGTAATGGATACCCTTAAAAAGGTCGCTGACAGACACGATCTGGTGGCCCTTCTACATGAAAAACCATTTGCAAATATTAATGGAAGCGGCAAGCACAATAACTGGTCAATCAGCACAGACGACGGTATCAGACTTATGAAACCGGGCAGCACTCCTGAAGAGGATGCAAGGTTTCTTCTGTTTGTTGTCGCCGTTCTCAAGGCAATTGACAAGTATTCAGGACTGCTCAGAGCAATAGCAGCGTCAGCAGGAAATGATCACCGCCTGGGCGGTCACGAAGCCCCTCCGGCCATTGTTTCTGTATTCCTCGGCGATGAGCTGACCCAGATTCTTGAAAAACTTTCCAAAGGCGAGAAGGTAAAGGCAAAGGAAGGCGGTTCACTGGAAATCGGCGTTAATTCGCTGCCCGTACTGCCCAAAGATACAACTGACAGAAACAGGACATCCCCGTTCGCTTTTACCGGAAATAAATTCGAATTCAGGATGGTAGGTTCAAACCAGTCAGTAGCCGGTTCCAACACAGTACTGAATGTCGCAGTTGCGGAAGTCCTTGATGAATTCGCTTCAGTTCTTGAAAAATCAAAAGATGTAAACAGGACTGTTCAGCAGATTATCAAAGACACCTATAAAACGCATAACAGGATCGTTTTTAACGGAAACGGATACAGCGAGGAATGGGTTGCCGAAGCTGAAAAAAGAGGCCTTCAGAATCTGACTAGCTCTGTTGATTCTCTGCCTGAACTCATAACCAGGGAAGCGCTCAGGGTATTCTCAAAACACAAGGTTTTCAGCAAGCAGGAACTCAAATCCAGATTCGCTATCTATATTGAAAATTATTCCATGCTTGTGAACATTGAAGCATCAATTGCCCTGGAAATGGCCAGCAAGCAGATTTTTCCGGCTGTTGTTTCCTATCTGTCGGAAACAGCTGCAGCGCTTAACAACCTGACTTCTGCGGGAGTAGGCAACACGGATTTTCTTAAAAATCATGTAAGCGAAGTTACCGACCTGCTTTCGGATTTCAAAAATGAAATTACCGATCTTACAAACGAACTTGCCGAAGCCCAGGCTGTATCTGACGAGTTCAAGCAGGCAATAGCCTACAGGGAAAAAGTCGTTCCGGCAATGGCAAGTCTTCGCGATTATGCTGATTCACTTGAACTTATTGTCGACAGGAAAAAATGGCCCTTCCCGACATACGAGGACCTGCTGTTTACATTGTAATAGACACAAATTGATAATTCAGGCTGATCTTCTTCAGGAGGATCAGCCTTTTTTAGCCACCCACTACGCTTTCGGCCTCGTTAGATGAACACAGATGTGATAAACACGGATTTTAGGGCTACATGCGAAGATGTTACAGCAGGGTATTATCTGGTTGCGGTGATGAAGTATAAAATTGCTGATTTATTCATAATTGATTCTATGGCGATCAGCTTATAAATGTTTAGACTTTCCCCTCAGGCGTTTATAAATTTCCTTTACGCTTAGAGTCAGCCTGGAAGAACGATGCTGGCGAAGCCGGGCGAGTTCGTATGCTTTTTTGTGGAATTCTTTTTGCAGGTTCCTGAAGTCCAGTTCCATTTTATCTGCTTCAGGACCGTGGTATTTGAGTAATTCCGATCGCAGAAACGGTGCGACGTACGCCTTTTTATCGATAACCTGAATCAGCCACCAAAGGTACGATTCTTCCGGTTTTTTCCAGCCAAAAGAATCAAAGAAAGAAAGCTGTGCTTCTGCCGCTTTGCTGCACCCGGAAAAATCAAAGAAAACCGGTACGCGACTGCCGGCCCAAGCCTGAAGTAACGTACATTTATCTGTTAATGAGATCCGCCGCATACGCTGTTTTTTATCAATCAGTTCCCCGCTCTTCCATGCTTTGAAAAAACGCGTCTTGTCTCTCTCACGATTTGTGCCATCCACGATCCAGATAAGATTTCTGTAAAAAGTCTCACGGGCTCTGCACTCCTCAGGGTCAATTGTGGAATGCCGGAACTCGAGTACCCACCCCTGACCAGTCTTCACATCTGCGATATGCCTTCCGCCCTTTTTGGAATGGAAAAGAACTTCCTGCCAATTGTCAGGAAACTGATCTTTCCAGTTGCGGTGCCATTCAGTCTCATCCTCCCACCAGGGGTCACAATCGCTTCCTGCGTGATGGGCCCAATGATGTACCCTGACATCTCCGCATCGTGCAACCAGCGGACTATCGCAGGCCGGGCAAACGCCCGAACGTCCGGGTTTAGCTTCCTGGCGCTGTCCATTAACGATCGCATATTTCATTTTTAACCCCAATCATAACCTTTTAAATGTCAAAATCGACCTGAAAATATTTGGTCCGGCTAATACATGGCAGACTCTATCGTAACAGCCCAAATCGAGTCTCTATTATCCCACACAGGTATGAAGTAAGTTAATTATGCCAGTCCACGTATAATAAGGAAAAAAAAGCAATAATTCAGTCAATCAGACGTAAAATACAAAGTGCCGGATTTACAGGGAATTACCCGGCCTTTGAATTGTATACCCGATATTTCCAACCGTCAATTTAGTAGACGGGCAATTTTGGATAAGCCGGAGGTCGAACCTATTAAACCCTGATATGTGAATTTTTGGCGCAATTCATTGTTTTAATCCGATATTGCCCGATCCGTGCAATTCGTTTCATTCGTGTTTACCCCGGTATTTTGCCCCATATATTCGTGGTTTTTATTTAATCAGCCCCCCATGAAAAACACATTCATACACTTTTACAGTCTGAAAGAATATTTCCTCTTCTCCCGCAAACCAGTCAAAACCGCCTTTAACCTTGCAGTAATATGAAAAATTCCCGTCCTGAAAAACATCCGGCCCCCTGAACGGTTTCTCCGGTTTTACTGCAGACAGGCATTTACTAAGAAAATCTCCCGAAAAATTACTGTCCAGGACCCTGCCCGTGTAATTCATGGCCCAGAACGGCTTTTTCTCCACATAAAGGGCTTCTTCGCCCGTGAATTTCTCTCCCCCGAAATATGAATCCAGGTACAGATATTTACCGTCTTCGTATTTTAAATCATGGGAATGCGGTCTTGATGATTCAATTTCAGGGCCGTGAGCCGCATATGTGTTTTTCTTTGCAGTACATAAAAACAGCCTGGTTCCATCAGGATCATTTGCCGGTGTAATATCATATTTTGAATATTCGTTTCTGCCTTTCAGTATGAAATCTGTCGAGATGCCGAAAAAACCGCTTAATGCGATAAGTCTGTCGATATCGGGGACAGACTCCCCATTTTCCCATTTTGCGACGGACTGTCTTGATATGTCCAGCTTTTCAGCCAGTTCTTCCTGGGTAAGTCCGGCATTTTTTCTTAATTCATTTATTCTGTTTCCGACATTCATCATTTACTCCTTCCAGAGTATTTTAATCCATTGGAATATTTCCACAATAAACCGGCGGTTTCGTTCTGGCAACTGGCGGTTGCGGAATTAAGATACCTGTAAAGATGTTTTATAGACTACGGATAAAGCGGATGAAGACGGATGGGACGGATTTTATTTTGGTTTTGGGTCTGTCCGGTGAGAGTTTATCTCTTATTCAGTTCGTAAATTATAGACACGGTGAAACGGGCCGTGGGTATAATTTACACATAACTGAAAAGAAATAAACCAAATTCCTTATACCTGTATGTTTAAACCTTTCGTGCAATCGCCCCGTACCCTTACCATATACTATCCGCGGCCATAAAAATGAAAAGCAGGTGCTGAATGGAGTAATTCAGCCACGGATGAAAATGAGGTGGAAATATGGGGCGATTCACCACAACCATGGTCATTTGTTTATTTGGAATATCGGGCCCTTAAAACCTCTGTGGTTCAAAAAACCTGAACAGCTCACGGAAGCCTCATCCAGCTTTCACTTAAAATCCGGAATTGTCAGTTCATATAAACGTATGGGTCAATCCTGCTAAAATAACCGCATCGCGCTGTTCAGGTGGACAAGCAGATGTCTTGTCAGCGGCATCAGAATTATGCCGGAAATATCCTTCTTTCCCCAGTAATCCGGCAGCCAGGCTTCAGTATCCGCAATTGAGCCATTCTTTCGGATTTCAGACAGTGAATCCGGGCTGATCTTTTCCTGCAGTTTTTCAGCTGTCAGCAATTCCAGGGTTTTTTGCGTTCTTTTCCCGGCTTCTTTCCGGTAATTCCTCAGTTCCCGCAGATCAATCCTGTCATTGAATTCCTGCATTTCCGCGAAACCCAGGCTGTTTCCTGTATGTCTGAAATGGATATTCAGTCTTTTAAAGAATTCCTGTTCATCAATTAATTCTTCAGTCCGGCAGATAAAATGTGAACATGTTATGTCTTCTATTCTTGCTGAATGCCAGATATGCCAGGCGGCAGAATAAAGCTTTTTCTCACTGAAACCGGTAAAATCTCCATCCATCTGCCAGAGTTCATCTTCCAGGGTAATGGATTTACCCGGTTCTGCTGATTCATGTAAATAGCCGTGCAGGTCTTTTGATAACTCAATAATCGCGGAAAGATTAAGACCCGGGTTTTTAACAAGCGATTGCAGTTTCCTGAAAATGCTATTCCATTCATTTCTGTTATTAATCATTGGGTTTCCTTTGGTGCGGAAATATATATCTATATATATTATACGAATTTTATAATTTGTGAATATTTTTTAAAATCTTCATAGTTTTTGCCGGAATCTCTTTCCGGGAGAATGCAGTTTTGTATATGACCCGTCCCATGTGCCAACGATCGTTGGCACATGCATTTGTTTTTTCAGGAAATACTGAAAATCCAATTCACCATAACCATTCTCTTTGTGCCCTTTGTGAGAAAAAACCCGTCCTTCACTCACCATTCCACCCACCCGGAAGCCCATCCAACCCTCACTGAAAACGTAGCGTCGTCGCGTGAGCTCCCCCGCACTTGCCTGAACCGGAATTACCCCTTACAATAAATCACGTATGAAAAAACTTCGGGGTCTTGTCCTCCTGCTTCTTTCATTTCTTCTCTATTCATCCAGTACAGGCACAGGCACGCTACCGGAACTGTCGGAGGAAAACCTGTGGATGCATCTTAATGCCCTGGCTTCTGAAGATGATGCGAGGGTTACGGGATTTGACGGTGAAAAGAAAGCGGCTTTCTACATTGAAAACACACTTAAGGAATACGGCTATGTCACAGGCCGTCAGTTTTTCCCGGTTACGGCCTACAGCCATCAGTATACCAGGCTGGTGCTGTGTGGAAAGGAGGGGCGGCAGGAAATAGAATGTGAGCCGCTTATGTATTCCGGCGGCACCATGGGAGAGACAGTGCGTTATCGGGTTGCTTTTGCATATACCGGAGAAGTTTCGGATTTCGGGGAAAAATATTCAGAGGATACAATTGTTGTTCTTAATAACAGGACGCTGTCCTACCGGAAAAAGGCCCTGAATGCAATGGCGGCCGGGGCTAAAGCGGTGTTAATATACAATGACGAGAATGAAATGTTCCGGGGGACAGTCTCCTCACCGATTGATATTCCTGTACTTGCCGCAGATTTCCTGGCAGGGACCCGTATTGTAAACACAGTACTGAACGGTCCTGTTTATGCAGAGTTGACTTGCAGTACAATTATCAAACCGGCAATAACCCAGAATATTACGGCCTTCAGAAGGCATACCGGGCAGGAAAGACCATACATGATAATCGGCGCTCATTATGATTCCGTAAATACACCCGGCGCAAATGACAATGCGTCGGGGGTAGCCATGGTCCTTGAGCTTGGAAGACTGTTCAGCGCCTGTGATCCCGGTTATGATCTGCGCTTTGTTCTGTTCGGTTCGGAAGAACTGGGCCTGAACGGATCAGAGGAATATGCAAAAGGCCTGCCTGAAAAGTACAATTGCCTTGGCATGATTAATCTTGATGTGATCGCTGAGGGTGATTCAATCAGACTCAGTACAGACGACAGGCAGAAAAGCAGTCTTCTTTACAGGATAATAGAGCAGGTTGTCTCGGAAAGCGGTCTTCCCTGGGAATTTGAAGGATATGCACAAAGTGATCAGCGGAGTTTTACGGTTGAAGGTATTGCAGCCATACTTATATCGGCAGGCCCGCTGACGACCCTGCATACTGACAGGGATACAATAGAAAATATAAATATGGACATAATGATGAAGACAGGAGAAATTGTTGTCAGAATACTCCAGGCAGTATCAGATAATCTTTACAGGTTTAAATGAAACCGAACGGGCATATTTCTTGTTCTTCTGCATTGTAATATTTTGATCAAATCGTTAAACTGAAGAAAGTCTATCTGCTGCAGGGAGAGATAATATGAACGAAATAATCTCCAGGGTTTTTGAAACAGAAGAGAAAACAGGAAAAAAAATACAGGCTGCAAAAGACAAGGCTTCAGCCATGACTCAGGACGCCCAGCAGAAGTCAGACCAGGCCGTTCAGGATTCCAGACAGAAGGCCAGGGAAATCCTTCAGACCAGGACTGAAAAATCGCGTAAAGATGCTGGAGAGTTTTATGATAAATCAATTGAAAAATATAAAAAGGAAGCGGAAGACTTCCTGGCAGCTCATACCGCAGCAGTAAGAAAAACAGCAGATAAAATCACGAAAATAGTAGCCAGTCCAGATTACGGAAATAATGAATGAGTACGGCGGTAAGGAAATACGGATTTATTAATGCAAAACTCAGGACACGCCTGGGCAATCTTCTGCCGGAAGAATTTTTCTCGGGACTGATACGCGCTGCAAGTCTTTCAGAAGCAATGCTTCAGCTTAAGGAAACCTCCTATTCATCAATCGGCGAAGTATACGAAAATACAGGCGATCTGAAGCTGTCGGAACTTGAATTTTATTCGGATGAGATAAAAATGCTGAGGGAACTGCAGAGTTATCTTGAATCTGATCTTGCCGACTTTATCAATGCGCTTCTGCTCCGCTATGAAATTGATACATTTAAATCCGCATTAAGGCTTTGGTTTGACAGGGTTATCCGGGTCCGTGATATTTCCGCAAGTACAGGTTATCTCTATTATGACAAAATAGTCCATGCTGTTGATTTTGAAAGGATAATCAATTCGAACAGCAGGGAAGAACTGGCCGGGATCCTCGAACACACACCTTATTCCGCTGTTTTTAATAAATGGGCGGAACATATTGAAACCGAAAAAAATCTGTTTCCTCTGGAAATGGACCTTGATGCTTTTTTTTATAATAACCTGTATGAAGCTTCTGCAAAATTGAGCAGAAGCGACAGGATTATTGTAAAAAAAATAATCGGAGTTGAAATCGATCTTGAAAATATCTCAAGGACAATACGTCTGCGTACATTCTATAAAATGCCTGTTGATCAGATTATAAATTTTTCCGTAAAGGGCGGAAACAGGATAAGCACCGAAATTATACGCCGTGCGGGAAGTGCAGCCAGCGAAAATGATGTCATCCATTCATTTATAGAAGATTCCTATCCGGGGTTTTCGGCATTCCTGAGTGATGATGCCGACCACAGAAGGAGACTGGCATTAATTGAATCACTGCTTGATAATGTTTTAAAGCAGGAGACAAGAAAACTCCTGATTGGTAATCCTTTTACAATCGGCATTATTTTAAGCTATTTCTTCTTTAAAAAGAATGAGCACAAAAGAATAATGACCATACTGAATGCAAAGAATTATGAGATGACCGAAGAAGATTTGAAAGGCAGGGTTTAATGTTTACATCAAGAATGATTCATTTAACAGCTGTTGTACTCGAGAAAGACCGGGATACTGTATCAAAAGTGCTCCTGGACCACGGAAGCATGGAATTTGTCAGGATGTCCAGCCTGTCGGCAGGAGCAGATAAAAGAATTTCAAGGGTCGAATCCAGTATTTCTGCAGCCAGGCTCCTTGAAAACAAAAGAAGAATAGAAACTTTTATTTCATCACTGTCTCAGAATCCGCTGGAAAATGTTATTCTGAATATAGAGGAAATGAAAACTCCTGATCTGGACAGCATAGAAACAGGTCTTGACAGGATAAGTGCCGAAACCCAGGAAATCCGGAACAGGCAGAATGAGATACAGAAGGAAATAAATAAACTCGAAGACATGCAGCGCCAGATTTCGATGTTCGGCAACCTGCGTGTCGGATTAAAGCAGAACAGCGCCTACTCATTTTTAAAGATTGAAGCAGGCACGGTCCCGGTGGAATTCGTTGACGTGCTTACCACAGATCTTGCATCCTTTCCTTCCGTAAATCTGAATCTGCAGGAATCAGGCGGCAGAATGCTGGTGCTTCTTATTTCATTAAAACGCGATGAACAGAACATCAGTTCCATACTGAAAAAGTATGCCTGGACCGAATCCGATATTCCCGAACAGACAGGGCTTTCAAATGAAGCAGCAGTAAGCAATATAAAAAAGCGGCTTGCCATGGAAAAGGAAAAGCAGCAGAAAATCAATGAAGATTACCGTAAGTCAATAGAAGAAAAATCCGACTGGTTCAGGGAAACCTGGTGCAACATCACAATGAACCACCTGCTGACAAGAATACAGTCCTATTTTTCTAGAACACAGAAAACAGTTTTTTTTACAGGCTGGGTTCCTGAAGAGAATAAAGAAGCCCTTGAGTCTGCATTAATAAATGCCATGAACGGAAGATGCTTCCTGGAATGGAACAAGGCGGAAGTGGTCCTTGCAAAAAACTCTGAAAAACTTGCTGTTCCGGTCAAACTGAACAATCCCGGATTTTTAAAGCCGTTTGAAATGCTTGTAACGAATTATGCAATACCCGAATACAAAGCCATTGATCCGACGCCTTTTGTTGCTGTTGCCTATCTGTTAATGTTCGGCCTGATGTTCGGCGATGCGGGACACGGGGCGGTCCTGGCATTAATCGGGCTTCTGGGGCCGATCATAAAAAAGAAGCTTTCCGACGGAGTGCGCAAGCTTTTTACGCTGATCAGCTACTGCGGTGTTTCTGCTGTACTTTTCGGAGTATTTTTCGGTTCCTATTTCGGAAGACCGTGGGTCAAACCTTTGTGGTTTGATTATCATGGAATAATTTCAGGACATTCCGAAGGAGGGGCCGTCTCGAGTATCTACGGGATACTGCTTATTACCATCTATTTCGGAATATCCGTAATTGCTCTCGGGCTTCTGATTAACTGGGTTAATCTCCTGCGCAAAAAAAACTGGGCCGATCTTCTGTTTACAAAAGGCGGGATAATCGGCGGATGGATGTATGCGGCCGGAGTATATACAGGATTTAAGTTTGTCAGCTCAAGTTATAAGGAATTGCCTCCCGGCACCTTTCTGCTGATTAATTTCGGGGTGCCTGCGCTTGTTTTTCTGTTGAAAGAGCCGCTGGTCCATCTTTTAAAACACAGGGACCACAGCAGCGGACAGTCAGATCATCCGCAAAAGAAAGTGTCAATTCTGAATGCTTTTATGGAATGGATTGTGGAAATGCTGGAAATATTTTCCGGATATCTGGCGAATACACTTTCTTTTATGCGAGTCGCGGGCCTTGGGATTGCCCATGTCAGTCTGATGCTTGCCTTTAATGAAATTGCGCTGATGACGGCATCGAACGGAAAGTATACGATCATTTCGTATGTAATATATGTAGCGGGCAATGTTCTCGTCATTGCCCTGGAGGGATTATCCGCAGGGATACAGGCTCTGCGTTTAAATTATTATGAATTCTTTTCCAAATATTTTAACGGTACGGGTAAGGCATATGCGCCTATCACATTAAAGACCCGGAGTAAGGAGGGCTAAAATATGGATCACAAGAAAGAGTTTAAAAGGAAAGTGTCATTAAGGCTGTTTGTACTTATCACATTTATGGCGATTATGGGACTTGTTTCGGTCGGAGGTGTGTTTGCCCAGGGTTCAAATACTGCGGCAGATCAGCCAAATCCCGAAGTTCAGAAGTTCGGCCTTATCGCTGCAGCGATTGCCTTCGGCCTTGGTGCCATCGGAGCCGGTATTGCAATTTCAAGCGTGGGAGCCGCTGCCATGGGCGCGATAGGCGAGAAACCCGAAATAGCAAGCCAGGCGCTGATTTTTATCGCGCTTGCCGAAGGTCTTGTTGTATTCGGCTTTATTACAGCGCTTATGATTCTGGGAAAAGTCTGACAGAAGATGAAGTATTTTATTATCGGTGATGAAGATGCTGTACTCGGTTTCGGAATGGTCGGTGTCAGAGGCACAGCTGTCAGGAACAGGGAGGAAGCTGAACAGGCTTTCCGGAATGCGCTTGAAGACAAGGAAACCGGGATTGTCATCATTACCGAACGAATCGCCGACCTGATGCGGGAACAGGTCGACCAGTATATTTTTACCAGGCAGTTTCCCCTTATCCTGGAAATACCTGACAGACAGGGCAGAATGGATGGGAAACCGGGCCTGCGGGAAATGGTAAACAGAGCAATTGGAATAAAATTGTAGCCGGTTAAGAAGGAATGTAGTCACAGATGAAAAAGATTGATGAAATGCATGATGATAGTGATGTTCAGATGAGTGACTCTGACAGGCTTATCTCCGAGATAACAGCGGAAGCGGAAAAAGAGGAAAAGCGTATTCTGGATGATGCTGCAGAACAGATCAGGAAGAAGCAGGACAATACTGACAGACAGTGCAGTCAGATAATAAGCGAAGCTGAAAAAAAGGCGGAAAAACAGGCCGCCAATATTCACAGGCAGAAGGAATCTTCACTGACGGTTGAAAAGAAGAGGATCTTTCTGAACACTCAGGAAAAAGTGAGTCTTGAAGTGCTGGATATTGTCAGGGAAAACTTCCGGAAGATGTCGGGATCGGATAAGTACAGGGACATACTCAAAGACTGGATCATCGAAGCATTTCTGGGTCTTGGCTGTGAAGAAGCGGAAATAAATACAACAGAAGAAGAGAAAAAAATAATTGACCGGAATCTTCTGTCTTCTGCAGAAAAAGAACTGAAAACAATGGGGATAAAGAAGTGCACTCTGGTTTTATCAAAAGAGGTTCCCATAAAATCTCAGGGAGTAATTTTGAAAAACAGTACAGGAAAGCTTGTATATAACAATACGGTTGAAGCAAGACTTAACAGGAAAATTCAGTATATCAGAAGCATGGTTGCTTCGGAAATACTTTCAGCCGGACAGGAAAAAGGGGATTCCTGATGAAAGAAAGAATTATCGGAAAGATCAAACGCATAAACGGCCCGGTTGTTGAAGTAAAGGAAATCACCGATGCCCTGATGCTGGAAATGGTAAAGGTCGGCGAATTAAAACTTGTCGGTGAAGTTATCAAACTTGAAGGCTCGGAAGCAATAGTTCAGGTATATGAAGATACTACAGGCGTAACTCCGGGAGAACCGGTTTACGGAATCGGTTCCCCGATGAGTGTTGAACTGGGACCGGGACTTATCGGAACCATTTATGACGGGATTCAGCGCCCGCTTGAATCAATTTATGAAGTTTCGAAGGAATTCATAGACAGGGGTATCGATCTTCCCTCTCTTGACAGAAAGAAAAAATGGAAATTTACTCCGTCATGCAAAAAGGGGGACACTGTTCTTCCGGGGGAAATTCTCGGCACATGCCCCGAAACAGATCAGATAACGCATAAAATTCAGCTTCCTCCGGATATAAAAGGCGAAATCACCTTAATAGTCGAAGAAGGCGAATACACAATTGAAGATTGTATTGTAAAACTTAAGACTTCGGACGGCGAAAAGGAACTTACAATGATGCAGCGCTGGCCGATAAGAAAACCGCGTCCGGTTTTGGAAAGGCTTCCCCTTGATATTCCGCTTATTACGGGACAGAGGGTCATTGATACACTTTTTCCAATTGCCAAGGGAGGGACTGTTGCTATTCCGGGAGGCTTCGGTACAGGGAAGACAATGACCCAGCATGCAATTGCAAAATGGTGCGACGCTGATATCATTGTTTATATAGGATGCGGTGAACGCGGAAATGAAATGACAGACGTTCTTACCGAGTTTCCGAAACTTGTTGATCCCAGAACGGGATCAAGCCTGATGAACCGTACTATCCTGATTGCAAATACTTCCAACATGCCTGTATCAGCGCGTGAGGCAAGTATTTATACCGGCGTAACGCTGGCAGAGTACTTCCGTGATATGGGTTATCATGTGGCTGTAATGGCGGATTCAACTTCGCGCTGGGCGGAAGCCCTTCGTGAATTGTCAGGAAGAATGGAGGAAATGCCTGCAGAAGAAGGCTTTCCCGCATATCTGCCGACAAGGATTGCCGAATTTTATGAAAGGGCGGGATATATGAAGACTCTTTCAGGAGGCGATGGTTCTGTATCAATAATCGGCGCGGTCTCTCCGCCTGGCGGCGATTTTTCGGAACCTGTGACACAGCATACCAAGCGTTTTGTGCGCTGCTTCTGGGGACTTGACCGCCAGCTGGCAAATGCCAGGCATTACCCGGCGATTTCCTGGCTGGAAAGCTATTCTGAATACATTGACGATCTTCTTCCCTGGTGGGAGGAGAAAGTCGGCACCGGCTGGTCAAAGGACCGCATGGAAATGCTGGAACTTCTGCACAAGGAAGTAAGGCTGCAGCAGGTAGTCAAACTTGTCGGACCGGATGCACTTCCCGACAGCCAGCGGTTTGTACTTGAGGTATGTACCGTGTTTAAAAATGCATTTCTTCAGCAGAATGCTTTTGATGATATAGACCGTTATTCAACAGTTGAAAAGCAGATGCGGATGCTCGCTGTTATCATGACATACTGGAGAAGGGGAAGTGATGCGATAAAACGCGGCGTGACAATGGTCAAACTGAAAAAAATGAAAATCATTCAGGACGTTATAAAAATGAAATTCAGCATTGCCAATGATCAGATCGAAATGTTTGACAAACTGGAAGCTAGGCTGGAACGCGGGCTGGACCAGCTGGAGGCGATATATGCGTGAGGATACACTAAAGAAACTGCTTTCCGGCCGTGAATATGTCGGCGTTGACCAGATTGACGGGCCTCTTGTTTTCGTACGAAAAACCCATCCTGTCGGCTACCGCGAAGTTGTTGAGTGCACTGATTCAGGCGGCCATATCAGGATCGGCATGGTCCTTGATTCTTCCGAGAGTACAGTCGTTGTTCAGGTTTTTGAGGGTACCCAGGGTATGAATATGCCTGATACAAGTGTGCGTTTTCTGGGCAAACCGCTTACGCTGGGTGTGTCTTCCAAAATGCTTGGACGTGTTTTCAATGGTCTTGGTTTTCCGATCGACGGAGGGCCTGCACCGGCTGCTGACGTGGAACAGAATGTAAACGGACAGCCGATAAACCCGACAGCACGGGAGTACCCGCGGGACTTTATCCAGACCGGGATTTCGGCCATTGACGGAATGAATACACTGATCCGCGGTCAGAAGCTGCCGATCTTTTCCGGCAACGGTCTGCCTCACAATGAACTTGCCGCCCAGATAGCCAGGCAGGCCCGCATCAAGGGCGAAAATACGGATTTTGCGGTAGTTTTTGCAGCGATGGGTGTAAAGCATGATGTTGCAAGATATTTTATATCATCATTCGAGGAATCCGGAGTACTGGACAATGTGGCGCTTTTCCTTTCTCTTGCCGATGATCCTTCCATTGAACGACTGATTACTCCCCGCAGTGCCCTGACACTTGCTGAACATCTGGCGTTTAAGGAAGGCAAGCATGTGCTTGTCATACTGACTGATATGGCGAATTACTGTGAATCGCTGCGTGAGATTTCAACATTAAGAGGTGAAATTCCCTCCAGGAAAGGATATCCGGGGTATCTGTATTCGGACCTTGCAGAACTCTATGAACGTTCCGGCATGCTGAAAGGGATTAAAGGATCAATTACCCAGCTGCCTATTCTTACAATGCCTAATGATGACATTTCTCATCCCATACCCGACCTTACGGGGTATATAACAGAAGGGCAGATTGTATTTGAAAGGGAAATGAGCGGACGCGGAATATATCCCCCCATTGCCGGTCTTCCTTCCCTTTCGCGCCTTATGAAAGACGGAATCGGTGAAGGCATGACAAGGGAGGATCATCCTCACCTGGCAAGTCAGCTTTTTGCGGCATACAGTTATGTAAAAGATGTAAGAAACCTTGCTTCTGTAATCGGCGAAGAGGAACTGACGCCCCTTGATCACCAGTACATGGAGTTCGGCGAGAATTTCGAAAGAAAATTCGTCACGCAGGGCAGGGATGAGAACAGAACAATCGAACAGACCCTTGATCTGGGCTGGGAAGCCCTGAGTCTTCTTCCTGTCGAGGAACTGCACAGGGTAACCGAAGAGGAAATAGAGGAATATTACGGCAGAATAGCCGATAAAAGTCCTGAAAACACGGATGCGGAAAAATAGATGAAGAATACTGCCCCTACAAAAACAAACCTCATTAACCTTAAAAATGAATTGAAGTTTGCCCGGCTTGGCTATGAGCTATTGGATCAGAAACGTAACATCCTGATTATTGAGCTTTTAAACCTTGTCGACCAGGCCGCGGATTTTCAGGAAAGGGTGGACAAA
>CAZKOK010000018.1:0-4442 GCA_964554355.1 uncultured Spirochaetia bacterium
TTTTCAGCTGTCATTGCCTTCATTACGATCCAGCTTGATGAAAAAACAGCCAAACTGAAAAAGGGACTCAGCGATAGTAATCATGTCCGAAGAGGAAAAGGAAATCATTGATGATTTCCTGTCAGAACACCTTCCTGATACAAAGACCTCCAGGGCAGCACCTGCATCCTCGGCAGTAAGCAGCACCCAGTTTTCCCAGTTGCCATTTCCTCTGTAAAATACGTAAACCGAGCCGCAATTGCTTACACTGTCGACAGTTTCGTTCGGAGTTCTGATTACAAGATAATCGCCGTTTAGCGCCAAAGCCTTGCCGAATTCGGATGAAACAGCACCATTCGGATGGAAAATTTCTTTTTCAGGTATCCAGAAATTATATCCGGTACGTCTGTAAACATATACAGACGGGCCGTCTGCATCATGTCCGGTCCGTTTATTCTGAAATCATCAGAATTGTTCACACCCAGACCCGGATCAAACGGCGTACATGCTGCCGCTGACAGGATGATAAGGAAAAGCAATGTATTTTTTTCATTATATAACTATACTTATTCATCTGTGTTCATCCGCCGGGCGATAGCGTAATGCTGAAGGCATTGTCGCGAAAGCCTAACGAAGCCGCAGGCGAAGTGGGCGGCTTTAACTGAAAAAGCCCCTGTTGGCAAGTGCAAAATCCTCTATTGTCGTGAAAAACTGTTTTGGAAAATCATTATCTGCATCAATTTCAACCCGTTCCTTTTCAACCCCCATCAGTTTGAACGAAAAGCAGTTGTCTTCAAGGCCGATATTATCAAGGATCCTGATGCATTTTATATTCATATCATTATTTTTGTTGATATTTTCCTTCAGTTCCTTTATCCGTCCGACAATATCCCGGGTCTGGAAAAAGCGGATGTGTGATGCAGGTATTTCAATTCTGAACGGATCTTTCATTAATTCTTTGCTGTTTTTCTTTAGCATATACTTACTCCCGGTAAATTACTATTGCTTACTTTTTGCTCCTGATATCCAGTATAGTAAATCCGGATTGGAAATCAAAATACTTCGCAGGATTTTTTAACTCTTTTTGTTAACTTGTATCAAAAAGAGGTCTCTGCGAGATACTCCATTTACGGCTTAATGTTTAGGGTATATCTTTTCTGTTTACTCAGCAGGTATTGTCTGATAATATCTTTGTATGGCTTTAATTGCGTTTTTTGTTATGGCCGCACTGGCGGCACTGCTTGTTATCGCTGATAATAACCTCGGGAAGAAAAACTGATGTTTATTTCACACTATGCCGTATCGCTTGCGGTGAAAAAGATCAGACCCGAACTGCCGCTGTGGCTGCTTCTGCTGGGAACCCTTACTGTTGATCTCTGGTCCGCAATTAACCAGCAGTTCAGGCTGGTTGCATTTCCCGGTCATTCGCTCCTGTTCGTCGGTATTAATATGCTTGTTTTAGCTGCAGCCGGGCTGATTTTCTACCGTTCGCTGGTGAATATTCTGATTCTGGTTTTTCTTCCGTCTTCCCATTTCATGATGGACCTTGTTACGGGAAAAATGCAGTGGTGGACCGGCGGGCCTTTTATCGGGCTGAATTTATATGGCGTTCCGTGGCTGGAATTCATTATTGATTCCGCGATATTTGCAGGCTGTCTGTTCTTTTATATAAGGCGTTTCCCGAAATCGAAAAAAAGGACTGTCTGGCTGGTGACTGTGCTTTCGGTATTTGTGGTTCTTCAGGGTGTGTATAATTTCTTTTTAAGCTGATTTTTTATTTTTGTTTAAATTCCTGAAAATAAACCGGCAATTATGCAAAAAATAACCGGGTTCTGCTGTATAAATGTATTCCTGACCAAATTCATACACTTTAGGGTTCTCCTTTTTCATTTTTGTTTGTATATTAGTGATGATGGAAAATGAAAGAATCTATCTGGACAATAATGCCACGACGATAGTGGACCCGCTTGTAAAAGACGCAATGGACCCGTTCTTTGTGAAGATGTACGGCAACCCGAATTCGCTGCATTCCTTCGGGACAGAGGTGCATGATTACATGCGGCTTGCCCTGGACAGGATGTACAGTGCGATAAACGCGACAGATGACGATGACGTAATTCTCAACGCCTGCGCCACAGAAGGCAACAATACTGTGATAAAAAGCGCCTATTTTATGGAAATGGTAAAAAACAGCAAGGATCATTTCATCACCTCGCAGGTGGAGCACCCGAGCGTTTCCAATACTTTTGATTTTCTGGAAAGCATCGGTGCCAGGGTGACCCGGCTTCCGGTTAATGACAAGGGTATTGTTACAGCCGAAGAACTTAAAAAGCATATTGAACCGGCCAGAACGGCCCTCGTTTCCATCATGTGGGCCAATAATGAAACCGGGCTTATCAATCCTGTGGAAGACCTTGCGGCTGTCTGCAGGGACAGCAAGGTGCTTTTCCACACCGATGCAGTCCAGGCCATGGGCAAGATTCCGGTTGATGTGCAGAAAATCGGGGCCGATTATATAACGATAAGTGCACATAAATTTCATGGACCGAAGGGACTCGGCGCTCTGTATATCAGGAAAGGAGCCCCGATTGTTCCGCTTTTCCATGGCGGCGAGCATATGGCCGAAAAACGAAGCGGCACGATAAATGTCGCCTTCATGGTTGCACTAGGGCTGGCTATGGAGCTTGCAGTCAAAAACCTTGATTATGAAAACAGTGAAGTCCGCCGTCTGCGCGACAAGTTTGAAGATGCAATCCTTGAAATACCGGGCACACTCGTAATCGGGGACAGGGAACTGCGTACGCCGAATACGATCCTTGCAAGTTTCGAGGGGGTTGAAGGCGAAGCTTTCCTCTGGGACCTCAATAAAAACGGCGTGGCCGCTTCGACAGGCAGCGCCTGCGCGTCCGAATCGCTTGAAGCTAATCCCACTTTTGTGGCTATCGGAATAAACAGCGATCTTGCTCATACCGGCATCCGCTTAAGCCTTTCCCGCTTTACAACAGAACCGGAAATCGACAGGGCAATTGTCGTAATAAAGGATGCCCTGAAACGTCTCAGAAATATTTCCATACCCAGAAAACAGGAGAAATGAGAAATGGGTAAGTATGACCTTATCGGCGGTTCCCTCTGGGAGCAGTATTCAAATAAAGTAAGCGACAGGATGAACAACCCGCGCAACCTCGGCGAACTGACCGAAGCCGATGCCGAAAAAGCCGGCGGAGAACTTGTCACGGCCGAATTCGGGGCTGAGGCCTGCGGCGACGCTGTCAGGCTTTATCTGATCGTCAATCCGGAAAACGACACCATAATGCAGGCCAAATTCCAGAGCTTCGGCTGCGGTACGGCGATTGCCTCAAGCGATATCATGGCCGAACTGTGCATCGGAAAAACTGTTGATGAAGCCCTTGCCATTACCAATATCGACGTCGAACACGCCCTGCGCGACGAAGCAGACAAACCCGCAATTCCTCCGCAGAAGATGCACTGCAGCGTCATGGCCTATGACGTAATCAAGAAAGCGGTATCTCTTTACAAGGGAATTGATATCGCCGCACTTGAACAGGAAGACATAGTCTGCGAATGCGCCAGGGTCACTTTGAAAGTAATAAAGGACGTAATAATAATAAATGACCTGAAGACAGTCGAACAGATAACCCAGTACACTAAAGCCGGCGCTTTCTGTAAATCCTGTATCCGCCCGGGCGGCCACGAGGAAAGAAAATACTACCTCGAAGACATCCTTAAGGAAACAAGACTCGAAATGGAAGCCGAAAAACTCGAACAGCAGGCCCAGGCCAAAGCATTCAACAAGATGAACATCATCCAGAAACACCGGCTTGTCGAAAAGATCCTCGACGAAGACATCCGCAAAGGCCTGTTGAGCGACGGCGGCAATGTCGAAGTGGTCGACATGAAAGAAGACGGCGATGAGACCGAAATATTCATCTCCTACCAGGGGGCATGCTCAACCTGTCCGAGTTCAAAGACGTCGACACTGTTTGGCATCGAAAGCGCGCTGAAGGCGAGGATTGCTTTTCCGATTAAAGTCGTTATTGTGTAATTTTTAAGCCAGGAATGACACAAATCAGGATTATTTAGGATATGAATGGTCAGACCCTTTCCAGCTTCGATTCGTCACCTGTCAGATAATGCAGTAAATCTTCCCGGTTTTCGACTCCCGCTTTGCTGTTGATGCGTTTTAGATGGGTGCGGATGGTGTTCATCGAAATAAAAAGCCTTTCCGATATATTTCTGTTGGTATAGCCCTGCAGAATCATAAGAGCAAGTTCTTTTTCGCGAGGTGTAAGTCTCATTTTTTCGCATTGGGCTGAAAACCTGATTTCATCGATAATTGCTTTCCCGTGATTATTCTGCCAGTCAGATCCGGACAGTGACAGGATAAGCTGGGTAACAAGTGAGTTAATCATTTCGTCCGATTCCCTCGAAAAAGTATCCTCAGA
>CAZKOK010000018.1:4452-14383 GCA_964554355.1 uncultured Spirochaetia bacterium
ACCTTTATCCAGATAACATGCCCCGATGGCCCTTCCGTGCAGATCTACCGGAAAGCAGAGCAGGGAACGGACAGAACTTTTCAGAGCGGTATTGCTATGCGGAAAATCTGGCTGGTTCATAAAGTCATTGATTACAATCGGTTTTCCGGATGCCAGGGTATCGGTAATGACACCGAGAACCAGATCCGCGTCGTGCTGATTTAAATTACGCCGGATGATGAAAACAGGTTCATTGGACTGCCCGTTCCGGACCACTATTGCACCTCTGCTGGAGTCAGACATTTCAAGGACGATGTCCATGATTTTTTCAAAGATCATTCCGGGCCCCTGGTGTACGCCGAAAGTATCGAGGAGATCTGCTGTTCTGTCGTTTGTGATTGTTGTCCGGCATACGGCGGCAGGAATTCCTGATACGGGCATTTTAGGATTTCCGCCGTTGATTTCCTGAAACATGCGGTAAGCATCTTTCCAGTGGTCCAGGGCCCTGCGGCGGGCTGCCTGCTCATCCCGCCGTATCCGTTTTTGGAGCAGAAATGCATTACGCCTGTAGTATTCACTGAAGAAACAGGCCATAAGGCCGAGGACTTCTGTGGCAAGCAGAAAGAAAATATTATTTATGAAATAAACCGTACCTTGTGTGGAATCGAGAAGCCGGTTGAAGCCCAGTGCAGCTGTAAAATATGCCGCCATTATGAGTATGCCGGTAACAGCGGCATAGACAAAGCGTAAATGCAGACCGACATTAAGCCCGATACAGACAATAATAAGGCCTGCATAGTATAGGAGATAGGACGGATCTTCCGGTGATGAAAAAGCTATCCGTCCGCAAATTCCGACGGAAAAAAGCAATGCATACAGACATAACACGGGATTGGCGATGCGTACGAATTTTCCTGTAAAGGTTGTTAAGAATGCAAATAAAGCGAATGGGGCGATTACAGAAATCCGGATGACAGTAAAAACTGTCAACCATGGGCCTGTGCTGTCGGCGGGAAGGATTAAATTGTTAACCAGCCCAAAGCCGGCCATAAGCAAACCGCCCCAAAGTGTTGTGAAGCGGATCATATTCAGTGAATGCTGTAAATTTTCAGTATGGAACTCGTATTCCAAAGCATGCGGAAAACCTGTAAAAATCTGGCGTGCAGTCATGGAAGGGAGACCTTGTAATGTAGAAAAATGCTGCCTGCTTTTAGTCATGGGTGTATTCCTCCTGGATACTTCCCGAAAACTTCAAGTAGAGCTTTGGCTGTAATTCTTATTTTTTAAATCCAAATCAGGCTTCAACATACAAAATAAATAAAAATTTGTCAGCCCCCGGACGAATATTGTCTGAATAAAATACTGTCACCCCCCCCCATGGGGGGGTGATTTCATATTCATAATGCAGTGTTACTATGGCGCCTGTCATCTTTAATAAAAAAACAAAAAGGAGGAACAAAATGAAAAAATCATTTTTCTGTTTACCGCCTTAACAGCAGAATGCCGGCAGTAAGTGGTTCCGGCTGTATTCAGATGGGCATAAAACTGTCGGCTGCCAGATTAAGCAGTTACCGGGTGAATGGCAATCCGGTGCAATGACAGTTACTGTCATGAATTTAAATTGAAAAGGAGTAGTTTATGAAGTTTATAAAAGGGAAGCGAATAGCGGGGATTTGTTGTACGATCCTGATATTGATGCTTGTTGCGGCATGTTCGCTGGGTGGAATGGAAGGCATGCCTTCAGGTGCTTTTGATGCTGTATCGAGAGATGTAAAAAGCGGAGATGAAAATTATTCGTCGGATGGGAACCCTTTGATTAATAAAGACCTGCGTTACTCTTCTGATCCAGCGTTATGTGTTGTCAATTATAACGGCAGGAATGTGCTTATGATGGTTACCTCATCCGATATGAAAATCCACGATCCTGCAAAATTTCCAATGGATTCGACTTATCTGTACACCACGGACAGCGCCGACAGACCGATGGAACAGTGGGAAGACCATGGTGCGGTATTAAGGGAAACCGACTTTGACTGGGCAAATAAAACGGCCAAACATTTGTGGGCGCCTGATATCCAGTTTGTAAGGAACATGCCGGAATGGGAAAATAATAACGACAGAATATATCTATATGTGCCTGCAGTTGATACTCAGGGGCTTCAGAGAATCGGTGTCGCCTATGCCGATACGACTGATGCTTCGTTGTACGGACAGTTTACCTACGAGCCTGATTTTTTCAAGATAAATGGAAATATTGTTGAGGTTCCCAATGGAGGATTTTCCTACGATCCCGGTGTATTTTTCGATGATCCGGACTTTAACGGCACAGGCGAATACTATATGGCTTACTGCAATACGGAATTTAAAAGTGACGGCTATGATTATTCGCAGGAAGCAGGAGCAACCATCGGCCTGATTAAAATGGACAGCTCAATGACGTCAGGGGAATACCTGGGGCCGATAAAGTTTAAAAAGAGCTTACCTTACGACCCCGAAAGTGATTACCCGGAATTGAGCAAAATCTATATGGAGGGTCCGGATATTAATATCATGAGGGCACCTGACGGCACACCGTATTATTATCTGCAGTTCGCTGCCAAGACTGAAGGAGGTGAAGCGACCGAATACATAGGGTATGCGACTGCGGCAGTGGATGAATTCGCCGACAATCCGACAGGCTGCTGGCATTTTCAGGGGTGGATTTTCAGAAATCTCAAAACGGGCTGGACCAACCATGCCAATCTCGTCGCATTTAATAACAAGCATTATGTTTTTTACCACAGGGTCTTTCCCGGCAGCGATACCGGCGAAAGCCGTTCCCGTCAGGTATGCATAAAGGAAATAGAGCTTAATAATGAGTGCGGGAAAATAGTCGGCGTTAATCCGGAGAACTGGTTTGATTCACTCGACGGCAATACGCGGACTATCGACAAGGGATTCTTCTACATGAGGGACAATGCTGCCTGGAACAGTAAAAAAACAGGCGTATTCCTTTCATATTACACAAATAAAACAAATGAAACTTTAAGAAATTTCAAATTATATTATTACCTTAAAATCGAAGACGGCCGGAACCTGGCAGTCGACAATTACAGCCCCTTTTTCGATATAACCAGAAAACATATCGGCGGAAAGATCTGGGCTGTCGTGCTTAATGCCAAAGACTATATCACTCTGGAACCGGGACAGTCTCTTCCTGACACAGCTTTTGACCTGCATTATTCGAACTGGGAGAATTTTGACAAATCAAACGATTTTTCCCAGCCCATAGCAAACTACAACACCTGGTCGACGCGGATCGTGCTTAAGAACGCTGACGACGAAACCGTAAGCGGAGAAGAACCGCTTCCGACATGGCCTGATGATACCAGCAGATATCTGAGAAACGCCTGGACTTCTGCATATCTGACATGTACCAGCCAAAGTGAAAACAAAGGTATTAACGAGCAGACCCTGAATACCGGCTGGACCAGCCAGGAATGGTATATCGAAGACTGTTCAGGAACTACCATCAATGCTGACGGGAAACAGATTACCCTGCCTGACAATGCCGTACGCCTCCGAAATGTATGGGCGAAGAATTATTACATGACCTGCAACAACTCCTTCAGGGAAGGTTATTATTACTGGATTCTGAGTCAGAGCCTGCACACCGACTGGAGGACCCAGATCTGGATTAAGGAACCGGCCGGTGACAGATGGCCGGGCGGCTTCAGATTGCGGTGCTTTTGGGATCAGACAACCAGTCCTAACAGCCCGCCTGCTGTATATCCTTTGTATCTGACAACCCATTCGAACGGTGGCGACAGGCATGATGTCTATGCCCAGACGAAGGATAATGGATGGGCAAGTCAGGTCTGGTATATTGAATGAACCGATGTATTCATGTCTGAATTATATTACAGACAAAAGGAGGCGGAATCCCGCCTCCTTTTTGCATTAATCGCCCGCTTGAAGTTTTTATTTGTCGATTCATAATAATCAAATTATATTTATACAAAGGAGTAGAGTATGTCAGATTCGGATAGAAAACTGCAGATCAAATGGATCCTTGTGAGTATTGTCATTATGTTCATTACCCAGGGGATTTTGAGTTTTGTTTTTGGAATTCTCGGTATTTTAACACTGGGTATCGGATTCGTATTGTTTCTGGTCTTAAAGCCCATCACCTATTTTATAGGCGGATATATTACCGGAAGGCTCTCTCCGGGTGTAACGATTATTGAACCGGCTGTGGGCGCCGGCATAATTACTGTGCTTGGTCTGGTTTTTGACGGTTTCCGAGCGGCAGGCCACAGCATCATCGGTCTTATTATTTCGGGAGTAATTGCCTGTGCAGCTGCTATTTTCGGCGCATCTCTGGGTGAAAAGAAGCAGGCGGCGGGGGATTACTGATCCTGAAAAAATCTTCAGTTGTATTCAGAGACAGGGGGCAGGGTTTCAGGACCGGCATCCTGTTTTTTTTCATCAAATTTGCCTGTGCGGAAAACCGGCAGTATAAAGGCTGTCCGGAATAGTAAAATTTATGGACAGGATTATCTATCAAAGACATAATGGGATATATCAGTAATAATCTCAAAAACAGAAGGTATTATTATGAATTTTTATAAAAGAACAGCAGGAATATGGATAAGCATTATTATTTTCATTATTTCCTGCGCAGCAACCCCTTCTTCAGGAATAAACAATTCCACGGACCTCAATTCCCGGTACAGAATTAAAATTGATCAGTTCGGATATACTCCAAAGGCGGTCAAGACAGCCGTTATGACAAGCGCATCATCCGGGTTTTTCTCTCCGGACAATTACAGGCCTGGAAATACTGTGGAAGTAGTGAATTCCGATACGGGAAAGACGATTTATTCCGGAAAACCGGTACAGCTATACTCCGGGGCAGTCCACCAGCAATCCGGGGACCGGATATGGCATTTAGATTTCAGCGCAGTGGAAAATCCGGGGAATTATTATATCTATGATCCCGCGAACAAGGTTAAATCGTTTGAATTCAGGATTGCTGAAGATGTTTATGACCAGATAATGGATCAGGCCCTGAGGTTTTTCTATCTGCAGCGCTGCGGAACAGTTAAAGAGGCCGGAAATTTTTCCGACGATACCTGTCATCTTGACCAGGATATGCATGCAAGACCGATAAATGACAAAAACAATTCCGCCGCAGAACTTGATTTGAGCGGCGGCTGGCATGACGCCGGGGATTATAACAAGTATGTCCCCGCAGTCTGCGCTCCGCTTCATGATCTGCTTGCTGCATACGAACAGCATCCGGATATTTTCACCGATTCCATCGGGATTCCCGAAAGCGGAAACGGAATACCTGATATTATTGATGAAATTATCTGGGAGATCGACTGGATAAAAAAAATGTGGTGGAAAGATGGTTCCGTGCTAAGCAAGGTGGGAGTTGCAGAATATGAGGCCGGGAGTCCGGCATCAACAGACAAGGCT
Organism: uncultured Spirochaetia bacterium; assembly: GCA_964554355.1. Classification (GTDB taxonomy): domain Bacteria; phylum Spirochaetota; class Spirochaetia; order CAZKOK01; family CAZKOK01; genus CAZKOK01. The sequence continues at coordinate 9,895 of CAZKOK010000018.1, forward strand.
CCGAGGTATTACGGTCCCCCGGGTTACGCGTCTGCAATAACAGCGGCCTCGGTTTTCGCGCATGCCTCAATTGTGTTCGGCCGGTTCGATTCGCTTAAGCCTTATGCAGAGGACCTTCTCAGGGGAGCTGAAGCAAGCTGGGCACATTTAAGGAGGGCGGGATTTCCAGAATGGACCGAAGAGTACAAGACACGGATCAATTCCGGATTTGCCAGTGCTCCCACCGAAATGGACAGTGTTTTCTATGAATACGGCTATCTGTCCGCGGCAGTTTATCTGTTCGCCGCATCAGGCAGGGCAGAATATCATGATTATTTTCTGAATAACTATATGAAATATGAAAACAGATTCAGATACTGGTGGAATCAGTATGACTGGCAGTTTGAAGATGCATATCTTTATTACTGCAGACTGAACAGTGCGGAATCATCAGTGCAAAAAGAAATACTTGCCTCATTCAGTAATCAGGTAGAAAATTCGGAAAACCTCTATAAAGCATATAAAGAAAAAAAAGACGGTTTTCTCGCTTACCTGAATGACGGCGATTATGTGTGGGGTTCAAACCGTTCCAAAAGCTGCCTGGGTCTGATTCTGTCCGATATGGCTGAAACAGGACTTGTGCAGGGAGAAAAAAGAAAGGATTTTCTTGCTGCAGGAGAGGCGTACCTTCATTATATTCACGGAGTAAATGCGCTGGCCATGGTCATGCTTACCAATATGTACAGCTTCGGAGCTGAAAATTCTGCGGATGAGATGTATCACAGCTGGTTCGGCGACGGCACCGACTGGGACAATGCACTTGAAAGCCGTTTCGGGCCGCCTCCCGGATATCTGACGGGCGGTGTAAACAGATATTATAAACCTTCCGAGGGTCTGGATAATCCCCTTGCAGGCCAGCCGATCCAGAAATGGTATCTTGACTGGAACACTTCATGGCCGGAAAATTCATGGGAAATTACCGAACCCTGCCTGTCATATCAGGGGCCCTATATCCGGCTTTTGTCAAGGTACATGAAGTAATTATGGATTATAAATTATGAATGATGAATGGGGAAAGAGCCCCGAATGTTTATACGGCTGAAAACTGACAGGCAGATAATCAGCCGTGAATTCAATATTGCATTATCGTGATTTTCCCAATCATCTGAAAAGTGCTTTATTTTCGGTTTTTATTCGAATGAATTCATTTCCTGATTTCATTTTTCCGCTCAATTCTGTGAAGCGTTCAAGGGAAAGATTAAGCAGGGATTCCGCTGCATCACTCAGAGTAATATTCTTTTCCAGAAAATCTGCTTTCCAGTTCTTCGAAAACCGGTCCAGAAGCAATGCCTGGAAAAGGCCGTAGCTGTAGGGAACATGGGAAAATCGTGAATAAACATTATCAAGGTCTTCCTGTATTCCGCCGGTCAGTTCCTTAAGGCAAAATTCCGTTTCCGGGGACTTGTCAGGCATTGCCGAACGGTATGACGCATATTCGGCAGTCCCTTCATTCGCAGTTCGGAAATCATATGATAATCCTTTTTCCAGGAAAATATTCTGTGCATTTTTCCGGGCGATAAACGCCTGGATAAAAGGATCCATGGCGGCATTATCATCTTCTTCATTATATGCCTGCAGCAGGAACCTGCCTTCAAGTTCAATAAAAGCCAGTAATTCGGGATCCAGGTCTTCGGGACCGGCAGCCGGGTAATATTCACGCATTGTCCCTTTTTTTTCGGCTTCAATCCTCCGGATATTCTGTTCGCAGTGGAAGGCTTCATGTATGTAAATCAGGTACCTGGAATACCTGACCTGCCGACTTTCAGGTACCGCAGAACAGGCATCATTATCCGATTCTGAAATTATTGTTATCAGCAGACCGGAGATATCCGGCTGCCCGTGCCAGCCGATTATATTGAGCTCATTTAAATTTGAGGACAACCCTGCCTTATTGATATAGATGAGCTTGCCGAAGATGTTTTCCCCTTCGATAAATCTGTATTCTCCGGGCAGAAAGGTATTTTTTGATATCACCAGTTCTGATTTGTCAGGAAAAATCACATGGAAATCTATGTCCCGCCAGCTGTTCCAGCCTGGCCATATTGTATCCGAACTGATGTCCAGGAAATTATGGATATTCCGGATTAAATCGATCTCGTTCAGAATTGCTTCGGCATTGATATCTGAAAGACTGACAGGAGGATTTTTCTGTCCTGAGTACAAATTGAGTGAGGTCCGGTATATCATCCCGTTTCGGATAAGCTGAATATTCAATACCTCACGGCCACCGCTAGGGGTAATATCCCAGCTGAAATCTTCTGCGTTTTTTACTTCCGCACAATAAGAATCCGTATTCTCAATACTTGTCGGAATACCGTAACTCATTGTCAGGCCGCTTTCTGCATCAAACCTGACCAGGCAGAAATATGAGGATTCAGTCTTTTCACTTTGAAACAGCGAAACTTCATATTTGCCCGACGGCAGAAGTGCAGCACCTCTTTCTATTTTTTTGTCAACAGTGATATGTCCCAGTATTTCATCTTGTTCTGTGCTTTCGCGTGTTGACATTTTTGTGCCAGTACATCCTGCTGCAAGCAGCAGAGTTGCTGCAAGCACAAATGCCTTGTTTCGTTTTTTTAATTCCATCATCTGTTTTCCCTCCGTTATCGGTACAGATTTTTTTCATAGATGATGGAAACATTTTTATAACTGCAGTGAAAGTGGCGTCCGGTTCTATTTTTATAGAACTTCGGTAGAATTTTTTTCGGAATTCATATAAATAGAGGAGTAATGGAGGAGTTCCCATCTGGTTTTTATATCCAGCTTGTGATAAATGCTGTTAATATGCTTTTTTACTGTGGAGGAAGAAATATACAGCTCTGTTTCAATTTTCTGATTGCTGATGCCGCTTATCATCAGTTTCAGGACTTCATACTCCCTGAATGTCAGTGAGAATTCATTTTTCAGTTCCTGAAAGCTCCTGACAACAGCTTCTTTGTTTATTGCAGTTGTTACAGTTTTATATTCCCTGGAAGAATACAGTGCAAATAAAAAACAAAGTGCAATTATAAAAAGCGGATAAAAATCACAATCCTGTATAAGCGATGGGAAAAAAACATACAGGAATGAAACGTTTTTCAGAACATCAATTATTACAAGAGGAAAAAAACAGAAACACACAATCATTAATCTGCCGACAGGAAGAAAGAATTTGCCGTTCTTATCATTTCGTGTACGAATTGTTCTGACGGTCAGGTATGCAAATGCTCCCAGATACATCACTGAAGAAAGAATGGTGATACCAGACACTGAAAGAATAAATGCAGTAATGGAAACGGCTGCAGAGATAAATATGAGTATCCGGCTATACCGGAATTTTCCTGTTTCTTCAGCGGTTATGAAAAACAGCGGAATGAGTGCATTATTAAAAAACTGCAGTGAAATATACATTGGGAACTGCAGCGACGGATAGTAGTTTTTCCAGCCCAGATAATGCATACTGAATCTGATGATAAGGCTGGATATAACTGTAACCAGAATAAGAAGAAAAACATTGTAGCCGTCTTTGTTTATTCTGAATTTTAAATAAATAAAAAACAGAAGACATCCCGAAGTCAGTACTATCAATACAGCATAATAAAGCAATGCAAGATAAATCATATCTGCAATATTAGATTTCATAAACACGGCTGTCAAGAATTGTATTTTTCCATATGTCTGATATTCCGGCGGATAAAGGCAGTTCAATTAAAAAACACAATCTTTGGGGTACCGGGTATGGATTCACCCGGCGTTTTCTGATAAAATAATCATTAATGAAAACGATTCTTTTTGTTATAAACCAGCAGCAGTCTCAGCAAATCTTTTTATCACCGGCGGCGGTTTGTGCAGGATCTGTTTTTATAGTAACAGTCTGATCTGTTAAGATGAAACAAACAGCAGCCCCGCCGGAATGGCGGGGCTTTTTTATGTGCAAAACGCAACAAATCCTCCGCCGGATGAACAGCGGCAAATGGACGTTCGGTTTAATTCCTTTCGTTTCTATACAAATTATGATCACGGCCTGTTTCGCCGTGTCCATAATTTGTGAAACGAACAGGAATTTGTCAGACACCGCGGGAATTATCACGTTGAAGGGATTCCTTCGCCGTTCAGGGACAGGCCAGCTGATGAAAATCTTGACCTTTTTGAAAAAATGAAAAAAGGCCTGTTTGATAAAGGGGAGAGGACACTGAGGGCGAAGATTGATGTAAACCACCCGAACATCCTGATGCGCGATCCTGTCATGTACCGGATAGTAAAAAAGGACCATTATCGTCATAAAGACAAATGGTGCATTTATCCGAGGTATGATTATTCACACTGCCTCTGCGATTATACCGAAGGAGTAACACATTCGCTGTGCGGCAAGGAATTTGAAGTGTATAATGAATTGTATAACTGGTTTCTTACAGTCTGCGAAATAAAGGAACCGCCCAGACAGATTGAGTATGCTGAACTGAACATAAGC
>CAZKOK010000018.1:14393-16148 GCA_964554355.1 uncultured Spirochaetia bacterium
GGCAAAAGACATATCCGGAAACTTATCGGGGACAGAGTCATTTCCGGCTGGGATGATCCGCGGCTTCTGACTCTGCAGGGGTTAAAAAGAAGAGGTTACACTCCGGAAATCCTCAGGGCGTTTTTCTCAGCAATCGGAATTTCCCGCGTGCATTCGCGTATTCCTTTTTCGATGCTTGAAGATTCGGCCAGGGAAATACTCAACAAAACCGCACCGCGCAGATTGGCTGTACTCAAATTGCTGAAACTGATAATCACGAATTATCCCGAAGAAAAAACTGAATACTTCAATGCCGTGAACAATCCCGAAAATCCTGAAAACGGGACCAGAAAAGTGCCGTTTTCCCGCGAGCTTTTTATAGAAGAAGATGATTTTACGGCCGATCCACCTCCGAAATACCACAGACTCTCCCCGGGAAAAGAAGTCAGACTCAAATATGCTTATATAATCATCTGCACAGGATACAAGGCCGATGAAACAGGCCGGCCTGCCGAAGTTTATGCCGAATATTACCCTGAAATAAAGTGCGGCAATGCTCCGGAGGGACGGAGTATAAAAGGAACGATCCACTGGCTTTCAGCCGCTCATACCGAAAAAGCCTCCGTAAAGCTTTTTTCACCACTGACAAAACATGAAAACCCGCTTGAAGACCTCAAAAACGGAAACGCGGAAGATATAATTGACCCCGAATCGGAAATAATACTTGATGAAATCAGGACAGAACCCGGTGCATCCGGAGAATCCGGGACACTTCAGTTTGAAAGATTGGGTTATTTTATTAAAGATGAAATGGGGATAAATGAATTGGGGACAGACCCCGTATGCTTTAACAGGATAACTGCGCTCAGAAACAGATGGAACCGCGAGTGAAAAGAAAAGGGACAGCCCCTGGAGGGCTTACGCAACAATGCTGCGTTTTATGTGAGAATAGGATGGGTTCGGAGTGATTCCTTGATAAATGGGGACAGCCCCGAATATTTTGAATATATTGCCTGATCAGGTATTTCAGGGTAAAATGCAATGTCACTTATGGAAACACAAGCTTGTTCAATTGTCCTGTTTGATGAAAATTACGAATCAGTTCTCATTGCCAGACGCAGCCTGAATAAAAAAAGTTTTCCCGGATACTGGGAAACCATCGGCGGCGGCAGGGAAGGGGATGAATCGGAGGAGGAATGCATCCGGCGGGAAGTTATGGAAGAACTCGGCTGCGGGATAGCGGATCTGCGCAGGCTTAAGCGGTATCAGACCTGCATCGGCGGATCTGTTTTTTATGTGATGCATTTTACAGGCCGTATTGAGGGGCAGATTACTGTTAATCACGATGAAATAGAAGAAATTAACCGGGTGAAAGAACAAGACCTGCCGGATTATGAGTTTTTTCCTGAATGCAGACGGAAGATTGAGGAATCGTTTCGGGAAATGAAGGGATTCCCATCTCCGCGGAAATAACATTGCATGTACTCGCCCCCGGAAGCCCGTTTATCTTTTATCACCCCTGCCACCCGCAGCGTCGTTGTGTGAGTCCTCCGGGGTCTGTTCCCATCCGTGTCCCCCCATTCGTGTCATCCATGGTTAAAATTGCATAACTTTTGTAGAAATGTTTGCATATCTGGTGTATACTTCCACACAGGATGATGCATAAAGGCATATTCAACATAAAAAAAACAATATTGTCCTTTTTCCTGTTTCTCTTACCCGTTATTGCTTTCTCTCAGGCCGTAAACATGGACCAGATAAAAGCCCAGGAGGAGT
>CAZKOK010000019.1:0-15713 GCA_964554355.1 uncultured Spirochaetia bacterium
TTGTCACTGACGGAGTTTTCCCGAGAAAAACATTCTCGATGGGCGAATCGGATGAAAAAAGGTTCTATATCGAAGCAAGAAAGATTAAATAAATCACGAGGGCACGAAGGACACAAAGAGAATATATACTTTATCCGAATATTTGGGTCTGTCCCCATTATTGGTCTGTGACCTTAGTATTCTTTGTAAGATATATAATGGTTTCACATTATGAAATCAGGTTTCATAATGATTAACTTTCTGATTAATACTCCTTGACAGCTTAAGGTTTCGCATTTATCGTAACTCTATGAATACAATACTCGGTCTTGTGGTAGCTGTCCTGGCTGTCGCGTTCAGTGTAGCAATGATTATAATCAGTACAAGAATAATTAATATTATCTCGGAAAAGAATATTTCTTCTTTACGTGAAATAAAAGCGGAGCTTAAACGTGGCAGACAGCAAAAATCCTGAATTAATGACAACAGAACTGTCGCGCGAGCTTTCACTTTTCCATCTGACGATGATGGGCCTTGGCATGATGATCGGCGCCGGCGTATTTATCGGCATCGGCAATTCAATTAAAATTGCAGGCCCGGGCGGCGTAATTCTGACATTTGCCCTTAACGGAGCCCTTGCTTTATGCACTGCCATGTAATACGCGGAGTTATCATCTGCCATTCCAAAGGCCGGCGGGGCTCTTCATTTTGCCAGAATTGCATTCGGTAAAGGCCCCAGCTTTATTGCAGGATGGTCCGAGTGGTTTGCATCTACAGTTGCAGGCAGTATGTATGCTGTTGTTTTTTCCATTTATACAATTGACCTGTTTTTCAAGCTGGGTCTTTTAAACTGGCTTCCTTTCTCCATTCACCTGCTTGAAAAGACAGTTGCTGTTCTTGTTGCCCTGCTTTTTATTGCAATCAACTACCGCGGGGCCTCAGAGACCGGCAAGATCGGGGCGATAATGACATTTGGTCAGACCGCTTTTCTTGTTCTTATCGGCGCTATTGGAGTAGTTGCAGTAATAATTGATCCTTCCCGTCTAAAGAATTTCAGTGATTTTCTCCCTATGGGATGGGAGAAGCTGCTTGTTACGATGGGATTTACTTACGTGGCATTCGAAGGTTTTGAAGTAATTGCCCAGGCAGGAGATGAAGCAATAAACCCCAGGCAGAGTCTTCCCAAGGCAATGCTCTATTCTGTTTTTATTGCCGGCATTACATATGTTCTTGTTGCATTTGCAGCAATTGTAGCGGTAAAGGCAGGAAGTCCCGGTATCGACACTGAACCCTGGAGATGGATCGGAAGTTTCGGGGAAACAGGTTTCGGGGCTGCTATTGAAAGGCTTATTCCTGTTAAATACCTTGGGAATTTTCTGCTTACTCTTGCAGTTGTTTTTGCATCCACTTCTGCGCTGAATGCAACAATATATTCTGCGACCAGGGCATCGTATGCACTCGGCAAGGGAAGAATGCTTCCGAAAATATTTTCGCTTATTTCGAAAAAACGCAAAACACCATACGGAGCTCTTATTCTGACTTCCGTAATACTGATAATCGTCGCCGCTTTCCTGCCTACAAGTGATGTTGCATCAAGCGCCAGCATCATGTTTCTTTTTCTTTTTCTGGTGGTTAATATTTGTGTAATAAAAATCCGCTACAATATGGGTGACGAACTTCAGTATGGATTCGTTATGCCGCTTTTCCCTGTCCTTCCTGTTATTGCCATAATCTGTCAGATTTTTCTTGCATATCACCTTAAGGATTTCAGCAGAATAGCATGGATAATTGCTCCCTCATGGATCTGCCTGGGGCTGGTTATATACTTCCTTTATGCCAGGAAAAGAGCGCTGCCCAGCGAAGATGAAATTATGGTTCTTGAAGAATTACTTGCAGAAAACCTTACAGGCCAGAGAGTGATGATTTCCGTAGCCAATCCTGACAATGCACTTAATCTTGTCGACTCGGCATTCAGAATATGCAGAAAAGAGGAATCAAGCATAAAACTCCTGCATATGGTACCGGTAAATGATCTGATCAGCCTGCGTGATGGACAGGAATATATAGAGTCGGGTCAGGAAAGCATTATGGAAGCAATGCTTTATCTTCAGCCGATGTTCCCGATCTCGACAACAATCAGGTACTGCAGAAATATTGCCAGGGGTATAATCAGCGCTGTAAAGGAAAGAAAAATCAATACTCTGATTCTGGGATGGCACGGAAAGAAAAAAAGCCATCTGTTCCGGATAGGCAGCACTCTGGACCAGATTATTAACCGCGCTCCATGTGATATTGTTATTATAAAAGGCAAAGCTGAACGCAAGCTTAAAAAAATACTTGTTCTTCTGAATGGTGATTACAATGATCTTTTATGCCTTGAAACTGCTTTGAAATTCGCCGATTTTGATACTGAAGAAATTCATATACTGACATTGAACAGGATCAGCAAACAGGTTTCTGATAAAATAAAAAAAACCAGGGAAGAATTCGTGTCCTCCGGTACTGAAATAACTGAATCCGAATATACCGGTGAGGCAGCTCTTAACCGGATAGCTGACAGCTGCGGTCTTGTCTGCCTTGGCTCTTCCGATCAAAAAATACTTATTTCCGGTATCGCAGAAATAACTGAAAAGCTTGCACAGAAAGACAACGTTCCTCTGGTTATTGTAAAACGACCTGATAAAATACGCAGTTTGGCAAGAAAACTGATCTGAAAGGTAGAATTATCCCCGGGGGGCTTTGGCCGGATCAACCGCATTTCCATCAAGATAAACCGAAAAGATAAGTTTGGTTTCACCGTCATGTGAATTTTCACCGACTTTGCCCAATTTCATGCCTGGTTCAATTATTTGACCAAACCTTACATAGGACATATCAGCACCTGAATATTTGAAAATATAATTGTCTCCGGTCCTAACCATTATGACATATCCGTAACCCCGTATCGGTGCACAGAATATTACACGTCCTGAAGAAATTGAAATAAATTCTTCACCCTTATTTGCACTTATTTTAACACCGTCCAGTTTGCCCTCAATAACCGATCGTATACCCGGCAGGGGCCATATATCAGAATCAGAAGCCGGATCAGGAATTGATACAGCAACAACTTCATCATTATCGTTTACAGAATCTATCTTTGCGTTTTTTGGAAGAAGTATTTTGTCTCCTTCATAAATAATGGAATTTGAATCCAGATTATTCAGCGAATAAAGACTTTTCAGATCCACTTTATACTTTCGTGATATCTGAAACAGATTCTCGCCCTTCTTGACAACATGTATATAGGGTATTTTTATACTCATACCCACCTGAAGAGATGTCGGATCATCTATGCTGTTATATTCCTGAAGAAGGTCCACAGAAACATTATATTTTCTCGATACTGAAAACAACGTTTCTCCCTTCTGAAGTATATGTACATCGCTTCCCTGAGCATATAAAAGAAAGCTTATGAAAATCAGTATAATCAGCATAAATAGTTTTTTCATACTATATAAAAATCGGATTTTCAATATAAAAACTAAAGATTCATAAGAAAATAATTATGCATTATGATGATGAATTATTATTGCGGAACCACGATTACACGAATGTGATCACAAATAACACTAATGAATTATAAATAACAATTGGGGACAGACCCGTAAAACCAGATAATCGGAAGAAAAAGGCGAAGTGGTTATTTGATTACCATTAATTCCAATCCCGACTGACGTCGCGCGTTCACTTGCGGGTTCAAATCCTCTCTTTTTACTTAAATTTTCAATAAAAAGACTGCCTTTCAGCAGTCTTTTTATTGAAACTCGGGCTGAGAGGATTTGAACCTCCGACCTCACCGTCCCGAACGGCGCGCGCTAGCCCCTGCGCTACAGCCCGTAAAAAAAGGGTCCTTAAGGGACCCTAACGGTTTCGGGAGCGACGGGACTTGAACCCGCGGTCCCCGGCTTGACAGGCCGGTGCGATAACCATCTTCGCCACGCCCCCTTAACTCTGGCTAATATATCTGAGTTCAATTTATGTGTCAATATCTATAACCATTTTTTTTCCTGTGCAGGGATGTCTGCGAATACAATACAGCCATCTTTCTTTCCGTTGACACAGTTGTTTCCTGCATGATATCTTTTCAGCTGATTAACATACTTAGAAAAATGCAGAAAAGGAAAAACCATATGGCTTCTAAAAAAATGCGCGTCGTCAGTGATGAAAAAAAACCGCAACGTCCCCCTTTTGCTAAAAATCCGATTACATACGGTTTAAGCGTAGTACTTCTTGGTTTGATTATAGTAGCATTCGCCTACTTTCCGGCCCGCGGAAGCAGGCAGGTGATAAATAATCCGTATTTACTTGGTACATACGGCAGCAAAGCAATAAATGTTAATTTTACCAATGGCAATTATACATACGATATATACAGAAATTATTACAGCTATTACAGTTATATGTTTGAAAACGGATACAGCCGCCAGAATCCCAATTCAGATAATAATCTGATTGCTTCAATGTGGAAAAGTGCTTATGAAGCCACTGTTTACAGATATTCAATGCTTGATATAGCCAAAAAATACGGCGTTATTGCTGATAAAAGCATTATAAACAGTGCAATCCGCCAAAACGAATATCAGGAAAACGGTGAATTCTCAAGAAATCTTTATGATCAGACTTCAAGAATCGAAAGATCAGCAATTGAGAAAAAATATACGGACAATGCTGTTGTTGATGAACTTGAAAGCGACCTGGTCAGTACCAGTCATATTTCCAACGCAGAAAAGGATTATATCGATTCAATTGCAGGAACGGAGAAGCAGTTTGAAATAATTGCCTTCCCTCTCTATGATTATCCGGATTCAGAAGTTGCAGGATACGCAAAAGAAAACAGTGATCTTTTCCGCAAAATAAATCTTTCCAAAATTACAATCACGTCAGACCGCAATAAAGCCGAAGAACTTCACAGACAGTTAAGCGAAAACACTTCGCTCTTTGCAGACAAGGCAAAAGTTGAATCGGAAGACAATTACCGTTCAAACGGCGGATCAATGGGCTGGTCGTATTCCTTTTATCTGGAAGATGATTTTCAGACTGCTGAAGACTTCAATACTGTAATAAATCTTACCAGGGATGAAATAAGTCCTGTAATTGAAACCGATTACGGCTGGGTAATTTACAGATGCGATGAACCGGCAAGGGATGCTGACCTTACAGATCCCGAAGACCTTCAGAATATCAAGATTTATATCAGCATTTTTGCAGCCGGTGAAATTGATGATTATTTCCTGGCCCAGGCTGCAAGTATCAGGGACCTCGCAATAGATCGCGGGATGGGCTGGGCCGCTGCATCAATAGACAAACAGAACTATATAAGCGAGTTCTTCCCGATTACTTTCGGAAGCGCAAATACAGAAAGAGGGTCGCTTTATAAACAGCCTGCAGTTCAGAATTTAAGTGAGAATTTCCTTTCGGCAATATCAGAAAACCAGACCCTGCTCGAAAGACTCAATAAACTTAAGTTATCAGAAGTATCTGAACCTGAAGTTGCCGGTCAGTATGTTCTTCTTTTTTCTCTTGTAAATGAACGTAAAGTTGATAAAGAGGATCTGGAACAAAGGCCATCCGATTCTCTGGAAAGTACGGCACAAAGTTACTATGTCGGAGACCTGCGTTCATATTTCCTTGAATCAGATAAACTTGATGACAATTTTGAAATCGGAATTCAGAAATTCCTGAGAGATAATTTTTCAACCGGAAATGAATAATAACAATGAAACCCCTGTACTGGCTGATACCGGCAGGGGTTTTTCAGTTATTTATAATAACCGTCATTTATATTCCCAAACCGAGCCTGATCTGAAAATCAGCCGTATTGTTGATTCACTCGATCTGAAAGAAAATACGCTTTATATTCTTCCTTCACCTCTTATGTTCAAGGGTGTTGAACAGATTTTTAACAGGCTGCCTTCATCATCAAAATTATTCTGCCTGGAAGCTGATGAAAAACTGGCAGAATTTTCAAAAAAATATATTCCTCCTCAAGAAATACCGTATCTGAGAACTTCTGATACAGCTGTCCTGCCGGCCTTTCTTGAAGAGACAGGTTATACAGGTTTCAGGAAAGCCGGACTGATTATTCTGTCCGGAGGCTATACACTTAACAAATTTTTTTATGATAAAGCGCTGGAAGAAACAGAAATATTCCTCGGTAATTTCTGGAAAAATAAAATGACAATGATATTCATGTCACGGATGTGGATAAACAATATATTTATGAATATCGCATCTCTGGATGAAAATAATGGAGAACTTTCCTCATTCAATACAGACTGACCGGTCCTGGTTGCCGGCGCAGGAAGCTCTCTTGAGAATAAACTTGAAGATATCCGGAAATTCCGGAAGGACATTTTCCTGCTCAGCGTAGACACTGCCCTGCCGGTTCTTATAAATTCCGGTATAGTCCCGGACGCTGCTGTGGCAATCGAATCGCAGCATTACAATCTTTATGATTTTCTGGATCTGAAGCAGACAAAAGAAATTATTCTTTTTTATGATCTGTGCAGCCATTATAAGGTGCATTCTTTTTTTAAAGGGAAAAAAATAACTTTCATATCACGTTTCAGCGAAATTTCCTTTTTTGATGAACTTGAAAAAAACTCACTTCTTCCATATGTTATTCCTCCGCTTGGTTCAGTAGGTCTTGCAGGCCTTTACATCGCCGGATTAATCTCGGAAAATACCTGCGGATTCATCGGGCTTGATTTTGCATATCAGCTGGGGAAACCTCATTCAAGAGGCACGGAAAGCCATAAACGCCTTCTTTTTTCATCACAGAGGCTTGCAAATGATGATTATTCTGTCAGCAATTTTTCAAGATCAGTCAAATCATATAAAAACCTGACTCTGCATCTGAAAAGCGATCCAGTTCTTTACGGTTATGCAAAGCAGTGTATGCATCTTCTTTCCGGCGGTAATTATGCCGACTGCGGAACCGAAGGACTTCTGGATTATCCGAATAAACTGGATATTTCTGAACTTGCAGCACTTGCCGGTTCATCTTCCCGGCCTGCAGAATTCAATATAAAAATATTTCCTGACAAAAGAAAAATAACAGCATTTTTAAAGCAGAAACTTGAAGACCTTGGATCAGTTATATCAAGTATCAGAGACAACTCGTTCGGGTGGTCTGAGGATCTTATTGAACGCTTAAAAAGGGAAGATTATATAACTGCGGATTTTCCGGAAAATGATATTTTCAGTCTTGATGCCGGGGTTACAGTCCCAAGGGTGCTTACCTCGGCAGAGAGATACAGAAAGACTGTTGAAAAGGCTTTATTCATCACTCCTGAGAATGCTTAAAAAGGCTGATTGCGGTAATTCCACATTGCCCACCATTTTCATTCTCTTTTTACCTTCCTTCTGTTTTTCAAGCAGTTTCCGTTTTCTGGTAATGTCTCCACCATAGCATTTTGCAGTAACATCCTTTCGTAAGGCGGATATTGTTTCACGCGATATGATAATTGTACCTATCGCGCCCTGAATCGGAATTTTAAACTGCTGGCGCGGTATTTCATCTTTCAGTTTCCGGCAAATTATCCTGGCCCTGTTATGCGCATTTTCCCTGAAAACAAGCTGACTGAGGGCATCAACCACATTTCCGTTAAGAAGTATATCAAGTTTTACCAGATCAGTTTCCCTGAAATCCGCCAGGTCATAATCAAATGATGCATATCCTCTGCTTATCGATTTTAATTTGTCATAAAAATCAAAAAGGATTTCAGCAAGCGGCATTTCATACTGCAGTTCAACTCTTTTTTCATCAAGGTAATTCATGTGCGTCTGCACACCCCTTTTTTCGAGACAGAGGTTAATTATACTTCCAACATAATCGACAGGCGTAATAATGTTGGCACGAATATAGGGTTCTTCAGTTTTTTCTATCCTGGATGGATCCGGATATTCCGACGGATTATCAAGCATTATTGTTTTTCCGTCTTTAATGGTAATTCTGTATCTGACAGAAGGAGAAGTAAATACAATCGAAAGCCCGAATTCCCGCTCAATCCTCTCCTGCACTACTTCAAGATGAAGCAGTCCGAGAAAACCGCAGCGGAATCCGAAACCCAGCGCAAGAGATGAATCCTTTTCATAAATCAGGGAAGCATCATTAAGTTTGAGTTTTTCCATCGCCGCAACAAGCTCATCATAATCGTCGGTAATTACAGGATATATTGATGAAAAAACCACAGGCTTTACTTCCTTGAAACCCGGCAGAGGCCTGACAGCCGGGTTCTTTTCAGTAGTAACGGTATCTCCCACCTGGACATCAGAAACTGTTTTTATACCGGCAATTATATAACCGACATCTCCCGCCTCCAGATAATCCTTTTTTATAAGATTTATCTGGAAAATCCCTGTTTCCTCAACTTTATAAGTACTATTGTTATGCATGAATACAACAATATCACCTGCTTTTATGCAGCCTGAAAAAAGCCTTAAATGAACTATAACTCCTCTGTACGGATCATAATGTGAATCGAAAATAAGCGCCTTCAGGGACCCTTCGGAATCATCTGCCGGAGCCGGAATATGGTTTACAATAGCTTCATACAGATTATCCACCCCCTGTCCTGTCTTGGCGGAAACATGGACAGCCGTATCAGGATCCATTCCAAGATCATGGTCAATCTGTTTCATGACCATATCAATATCCGCACTGGGAAGATCGATCTTATTAATGACCGGTATTATTTCCAGATCATGTTCCAAAGCAAGATAAAGATTAGCCAGGGTCTGTGCTTCCACACCCTGTGATGCGTCTATCAAAAGCAGAGCTCCTTCACACGACGAAATTGCCCTTGAGACTTCATATGAAAAATCAACATGGCCGGGTGTATCAACAAGATTCAGCAGATACTGACTGCCGTTGTTTGCCAGGTATGGTATGGTTACCGCCTGGGATTTTATGGTTATTCCTCTTTCGCGTTCTATATCCATGCTGTCCAGAATCTGGGCTTTAAAATTTCTGCCGTCCACAATATGAGCTTTTTCAATAAGCCGGTCAGCAAGGGTGGATTTCCCATGATCAATATGCGCGATTATGCAGAAATTGCGTATTTTGTCTCTGTTCATTGGAGGTACTATACATAAATGGATGTATTTATTCAATCAGAAGTTATTTCAATATCTCATTAACTGTATTAATAAGCGTATAATTGTCAAACGGTTTAAAAAGAAAGCCCCATCCTCTGTTTTCAAAGTCCTTTTTGGCTGTTGCCTTGTCAGGATAACCTGACATAATCAGCACTCTTATATCAGGACGATCGGCTTTTATTGTTTCGGCAAGCTTGTCACCATTCATATGAGGCATAATATAATCCGAAAACAACAGATCGATATTGTTTTCAGTATTCTCGCTTATATGTATAGCTTCACGGGAGTTTTCAGCAGTTAAAACACTAAACCCGTGCTGTGTCAATGCCTGTCCAACCATAGACCTGACTGTTGAATCATCCTCGACTAGAAGAATTGTTCCGCTTCCCTTCCTTCCGCTTGGACTGATATTCTCACTTTCCGATTTATGTTCGGGCTGATCGGTCAGCGGCAGATATATCATAAATGATGTACCTTCCCCGATACATGAATTTACAAGTATATTACCACCGCTCTGTTTAATAATGCCGTATACCATCGATAATCCCAGCCCTGTCCCTATTTCTTCCGGTTTTGTTGAAAAAAACGGGTCGAAAATTCTTGAAATATTGTCCGGACTGATCCCTTCACCATTATCTTCCACTGAAAGAAGGTAATAATCACCCGGCATCAGACTGCCGAGAAGCATTCTCTTTTCTTCTGAAACATTGACCCTGCTGGAACCGATTTTGATTTTTCCTCCGCCCGGCATTGCATCACGCGAATTGACAATAAGATTAATAAGAACCTGTTCAAACTGGCCCGGATCAATAGTAACAAGTGTTTCCTGTGCAAACAGATTCAGGGATATGCTGATATCTTCATTTATAAGCCTCCTCAGCATTTTTTCCATATCCCTTACCACATCATCAAGTTTCAATGAAACCGGCTGCATCATCTGTCTTCTTGAAAATGCCAGTAGCTGTCTTGTAAGTGTCGAAGCCCTGGATGCTGCGGCTTTCAGTCCATCCAATTCAGACCTTATGTTTTCCTTTATTTTTTCATTTTCTTCCATAATAGAAACATAACCGAAAATAACAGTCAGAATATTATTGAAATCATGTGCAACACCGCCTGCAAGTCTGCCGATTGCTTCCATCTTCTGAGACTGCCTTAACTGTTTTTCAAGGCTTTTTCTCTGGGTAATGTCTATAAGGTAACACTTGAGTCCGGTAAACTCACCATCCCTGAAGGAACCTATAAGATTGGCCAGAATAGTAAGTTCTTTGCCCTTAAAAGTTCTCAGATTCAGTTCCAGAAGTTCGATTCGCTTCAGGTTCCTTACATCACTGAGTATTTTCTCACCCGACTGATTATCAGGAAACAGTTCGCTGAAACTCCTTCTCTCGGTTATATTTTTCCCGTTTAATTCAAATATCCGCTGGAATGCCAGATTATAATCCATAATATTTCCATCCGCATCCGTAATCAGATCTGCGGAAAGATCATCTTCAAACAGTTTTCTGTATTTTTCCTCGCTTTCAAACAGTTTTCGGTCCAGGTCTGCCCTGTACAATGCTGTTTCAATTGTTGAATATAGTTCCCGGCTTTCAAAAGGTTTTATAATATAACCGAAAGGGCCTATCTGTTTTGCCCTTTCAATTGTGCCCGGATCGGCAAATGCTGTCAGCAGGACAACCGGAATCCGGATTTTTTCCCGTATTTTCAGCGAAGTTTCTATACCGTCAAGTTTTCCCTGGAGTTTTATATCCATAAGCACAAGATCAGGGCTGAGTTCTTCAATATGCTTAAGGACCTCTTCTCCTGATGAAAATATCCCGGAAACAGAATAACCCAGTTTATCAAGATGATTTCGGATATCCAGAGCAACTATGCTTTCATCTTCGACAATGACAATTGCCGGAGATTTCTTTTTACCGGCCATTTCCTTTTACCTTGTTTAATGCATTTAAAACATTTTCCATTGAAAGCGGCTTAATCAGATATTCACAGGTACCGGCATGTTTATATGCCTTCAGAACACTTTTGGGATCATCCAGACAGGAAGTTATTATAAATTTCACACCGTCAATTTCCCGGATACCTATCCTTTTCTCATAAGCCCGGATTTCCTGCATGACATAATATCCGTCATTTTCAGGCATGAGAATATCCAGCCAGATAATGTCATATGGTTCATTATCTTTCCACGCCAGCTTGAATGCTTCCACTGCCTCAAGACCGTTTACTGCAATATCAATTTCTCCATAATTACGAAGATAGTGATTCAAAAGAAGCCTGGATCCATATTCATCATCTACAACCAGCATTCTCATTTGATCCCGCCTTTCAGTCTTGAGAATTCCAGAATATGCCGCCAGATCTGTTCTATTTTTCCACTGTTTTTTCTTCTTGCTGCGAGAACCAGTCTGAACAGATTTTCTGATAATTCTTCGTTCATGGAATTATTTTCCCGCCACTCCTGACAAATATTCTCAATAGTTGCATAATCCATGCTATTTATACTCCCGCGCAGAGTATCATAATATTCTTTCCTGCTTTTGCCTTTTTCCAAGGGAGTTTTCGCTCCCATAGTACTTTCAATCACTTCCAGAAATCCGTGTACTGTATAAGGTTTCGTAATAAATGCATTCATGCCTTCATTCATGCATTTTTCCCTGTAACCTCCGATAGCATGCGCTGTAACAGCGATAATGGGAATATCCGGATTCAGAACAGGTTCAAGATTCTTCCTGACAATTCTCGCAAATTCGATGCCATCAAGATCAGGCATCTGTATATCCACAAGCACAAGATCATATGTTTCTTTCTTCAATGCTTCCAGTCCCATTCTTCCGTTTTCAAATGATGTAACAGTATGCCCTCGATGCTTCAATATCCTCTCGGCAATCAGCCTGTTGTTTTTTTCATCTTCAAGAAGCAGAATATTGAATGAATTTTCTCCCGGCTTGATTGTCTTTCCTGATTTGCCTTTTTTAACAGCTGTGCCGATATAATCAAGATAGGACAGCAGCTGGTTCTGTATGGAAATCAGTTTTACCGGGTTAATCAGAATATTTTCTATTCCTTTGTCTTTCCAGAAGGACTGTTCCCCCATTTCACAGAAAATGATAAGGTCCTTTCCGATTTTCCTGAATATTTCGGATTTTCTGTCAATTTCCATCTGCATATTAATATTGTCACAGATATATATATTATTTTTCTCGGAATGAGATAAATGATTCAGTTCTTTCCCTGTTATTATTCTGGAATTTATTCCGAGACGCATAAGAAGCCTGCTGATACGTCCGGCATCATATGGATCATTAAAAAAGAGATTCGCAGTCAGCTGATCAAAGTGCTTGAGCCCATAGGAATCCTCTCTTGAATTGTCTTCGATAAACGGAATGCTGAATGTAAACTCGCTGCCCATTCCGATTTCTGACTTTACGTATATTTCTCCATCAAGAAGTTCAACCAGTTTTTTTACAATGGCAAGGCCAAGGCCTGTTCCGCCATGAATCCTTGTACTGGATGAATCGACCTGGGTAAAAGAATTGAAAATGAGTTCTATCTTTTCAGATGGAATACCTTTGCCTGTATCAGTCACTTTGAACTGAACAATCGTCGTATTTCCGCTTGAGTCCAGTTTTTCAGCTTCCAGATGGATATACCCTCCCTCGGTAAATTTAATGGAGTTGCCGAGAAGGTTTATGAGAATCTGAAATAATTTATGTGAATCACCAAGCAGTGCAGCCGGACAGTTTTCATTCATATTCAAAGACAGATGTATATTCTTTTTATGTGCCTGTATATACATTCTTTCAATTGTATCTTCAAGCACCTGAAGCAGATCAAACGGAATCTCCTCTTTTTTCATTTTTCCGGCTTCTATTTTGGAAAAATCCAGAATGGAATTTATCAGGTTTAAAAGAGATTCGCCTGCCTGCTTGACAATTGTCAGATATTCACCTCTTTCATTATCATCATCTGTCTCAAGCGACAATTCAGTAAGGCCAAGTATGCTGTTCAGGGGAGTCCTCAATTCATGACTCATATTGGCAAGAAAATCGCTTTTCATTATTGAAGCTTCTTCTGCATCTTTTTTGGCCTTTCTAAGGGTCTTTTCATATTCAGTTCGTATTGAAATATCCCTTAAAATATAGACATCCCCCGTAACATTTCCCTTGTTGTCATGTATTCTTGAATCTGTTATTTCCAGAGTAAACTGTTTCCCGTTAATTTCCTTCTCAATCTGTTTGCTCCTCTTTCCAAAATCAGGGAAAAAATCACTTATTTTTAATCCGATTATTTTTTCAGGTACCAGCTTTAAAAGATTTCCCGCCGCATTATTCACAAAATCTATTTTACCTTTTTCGTCAGTAGTGATAACAGCATCTGCAATACTCTGCAGAGTAGTTTCGAGCCTGTTCTGACTGTGCCTGAGTTTCTCTTCCATTTCATACTTGAAAAGGGCTATTTCAATATTAACAAAGAGTTCTCTCTCCTGGTACGGCTTAATAATATAACCGAAGACCTCTGAAAGCTTGGCGCGTTCAAGTGTGTCATTATCAGCATAAGCAGTGAGGAATATTATAGGGACCTGGATCTGTTCGCGGATACTGTTTGCCGCCTCAATTCCGTCAATATCATCTTTAAGATGAATATCCATCAGGATTATGTCAGGATTAAGTTCGACAGCATATTTTATGGCATCTCTGCCTGTCAACACATGTTTGATTACTTCATATCCATGAGCTTCGAGCCTTGTCCGAAGATCTATTGCAACAATACTCTCATCTTCAACAATCAGTACTTTTACTTTACCCACTTCACCAACCTGCAATTCAGATGTTTAAATAATTATCCCAAATAATAGACTGTCTGTATTTACAATTATAGTAAATCAGGATTTATTTCGCCAATACATTTACAATTGTCCGGAATTGTAACCGGTTATTTATCTTTCTTCATGAAGAACCCATTCAACTGCCCGCTGAATCAGTTCTGTGCCGTCCTTGAGATCGAGTTTCAATTTTAAATGTGATTTATATGTTTCAATCGTTTTTACACTTAAATTGAGTGATTCTGCAATAGCTCTTGTTTTCAGTCCTTTGCCTATAAGAGCAAAGACCTCCAGTTCCCTGTCACTCAGCACATCAACAGGTGAAACAGAACTTTTACTGCTTCCCGTTGTCATTTTTTCAACAAGTTTCAACTTCAATTCATTGCTTAAGTAAACATTACCTCCCAGCACCTGCCTGATTGCAGTCATTACATTATCAGTTGCCTCAGCCTTCATTATAAAACCTTTTGCCCCGGCCCGAAGAGCCCGTTCGGCATAGATATTCTCATCATGCAGACTTACCACAAGTATAGGCAGTCTCGGCATCATATGAATCACATCTTTTATCAGTTCAAGCCCGTTTGAATCTTTAAGTGAAAGATCAATAAGTGCAAGGTCCGGCTTGGTTTTATTTATTACCTGCAGACCTTCACCTGCAGTTTCCGCCTCACCCACTACCTGAAGATCTTCTTCCATATTAATTAATTGAACAAACCCCTGCCTTACTATCGGATGATCATCAATAACAACAACTTTTTTTATCATTTGCTCCTCTTAAGCACCTGAAAAGGTACCCTGCAGACAACACTGGTCCCACCGTCTTCAGGACTGAATATTGTAAGCCTTCCATTTATCATATTAGCACGGTAACTCATTATTTTAAATCCTATTCCTGCTGCTTCAGAATTATTTATCCCTGTCCCCCGGTCTGTTACTGATAAAACAAGTTCAGAAGTATCATTGTATAATGATACCGTTATTTTATCAGAACCGGCATGTTTGTGAGCATTATTTACAGCCTCCTGAGCAATATGGTAAAGCTGGGTAGCTATAAGCATATCAGGGACATCAATAGATTCGTCAATTTTCTGTTCAATTTCAATGTCAGATATTTTTTCCGCATATGTGCATATTTCCTTCAGTGCATGAGGCAGACCTTCTGAATTCAGAGTAATAGGTATCAGACCTTTTGCAAGTTCTCTTGTCTGAATGATTGCCTGCTTGACAAGTTCCTGTATTTCAAAGAGTTCATCCCTTTCTTCGGGACATTTTTTTACTACCTTCTTTGAAAGGGCGCTGAATCTTAAGGAAACACCTGTAAGCTGCTGCCCAAGACTGTCGTGAAGGTCCTGACCTATTCTTTTTCTTTCCCTTTCACTTACTTCTGTAATCTGTTTTTCAAGAGCTTTCCGCGCTGAAATATCACGCCCGATAATCGAAACCCCCTTGATTCCGTTGCGCGAGTCTTTTATGGGCGATATTTTCTGCGAAAGATGAATAATTGTTCCATCTTTTCTGTGCCTTACAGTTTCGTAATGATCAATTTCCTCGCCGTTAAGTACCTTATCCAGAATCTCAGGCATTTCATTCGGATAATACGGAGGAACGAGAATTGAAAGATTTTTCCCCTTGACTTCATCAAGTGTGAAGCCGAATATCCTTTCTGCGCCCAGATTCCAGCTTATTACTGTTCCGTCCATTGAAGATCCTATTACTGCATCACTGATGCTTTTGAGGGTAATCGATAAAAGTTCTTCTTTTTCCTTAA
>CAZKOK010000020.1:0-15518 GCA_964554355.1 uncultured Spirochaetia bacterium
GTATCCGATTTCCGAAAGCTTTCTGCCGGTAGCGGTGATATCAAGTTTTTTATCCTTTGAGAGATGGATAATCTGACTGATTAGAATATCCCCGGGAATAATCCAGTTTATAAAAGCGCGCAGAGGCAGAACGACAATATGTCTTTCTCCGCGTATAAGGCGTGAAAGGGATTCGATGCGGCGGCCGGTAATTCTCTGTGAAGGCGCTGCCGATTTATAGGGAATTGTGTCCCACCATGGAATATGCAGAGGTTCCGCATTCAGCGCATCGAGATCCTTCAGGAAAATCTCGACGTCCCTGTCTGAGGGCAGGACCACGAAAAAATTACCTTTGGTATTTTCAAAAAGATTCTGAATAATTATTGCCTGAAAAAGCCCCTGCGGGCCGATAATTTCAACAGGGAATTCGTTTCTGATATATTTATCCAGGAGAAGATTGTATGATTTCTGGGTTTTCAGCTTGTTCTTTAGTTTATTTAAAAATAATGTTATCATCAAATTGTCCGAAAATAAAAAAAACAGGAGTAGTAGCGTGAAAAAACTGCTGATTATTTGCTGCCTTTTATTTATATCTGTTATTGCATTCTGTCAGGTCGAAGGCATAGAATTCAATATCAGATTTTTCGACAAGCAAATTTATTTTACAGACAGCGCCGTATATATAAAGGCTGAAATAATAAACAATACAATGGCCCCGTTCAGATTCAAGGTTGCAGACAACAAGGTGTATAATCTCGATTTCGATGTAAGGTCATTGACGAACTTACGGCTTAATCACTCTGATACATTTATCAGAGAGAGAAATAAAAATCAAGCCGTATTTTACAGGGAAATATCGCTGGAACCCGGAGAAGCCTACTCATTCACCGATGATCTGGCAAATTATATAGAATTTGACGATGCCGGAGTCTATCTTGTTCAGGCTGTATTCTATCCCGAACTTCCCGCAGGCAGCATGGATAAAATAATTCTTTCGGAAAACACCCTGACCCTTTCATTAAGGCCGAGGGCCGGAATATCGGAAATGGAAGCAAGAATTGATGACCTGACCGGTGAAGTGCTGCAGAAGGAAATGATGCCGCCCGACATGGTTGTTGATTATCTTTTAAAAGCAAGACAGAAAACGCAGTGGGACAAATTCTTTCTGTATCTTGATCTGAAGGAAATGATGATGAATGATCCTGTCAGGGCAAGACAGTACAGGGGTTATTCCGATGAAAGACAGCGGACAATGCTTGATCAGTACAAAACTGCCCTGATGCAGGAAAAAACCGAAAATGATATTCTTCTGATACCTACATTTTATGAAATCACAAAAACAACCTATACTTCTGACGAAGGAAGCGTAAAGGTACTTGAAAAATTCTTTTATATTGATTTTACTGAAATCAAGGAATATACCTATTATCTTCATAAGGTTGACGATATCTGGATGGTATATGATTATGAAGTTTTGAATCTGGGTACAGAATAGATGCTGTTAGTTTATATAGGTGAAGATGAATCAGCAAAAGGTTATCTTGAATATCACCTGTCCATGATGGGCTATAAAATAATCCAATACAAGAATCCCCTGAAAGCCATAGACAATATTGAGGAACTTCTGCCCGATGTCGTTCTGTTCTGCGCGACGGATTTTCCCAGACACTGGAAACCTTTTCTGCAGATATACAGGCAGTACATTGAAAGGGACAAGGGGGTTTTCCTGCTTTGTGCCGGTCCTGATTTTTCACAGGAAGAAGCGGCAAAAGCGGAATTCCTCAAGGTGAATGGAATAATCGAAGACAATATTGAAGCAGATATTACGGTAAACCAGCTCAAGCTGATTCTTGCCAGGTACAACAAAATTGATGAAAAAAGGGTCCTGTCGAGATATATCCTTCTTGATTCCGATTTAATCGAGCTGATTTTTACGCACCCCCTGTTTCCTGTGATGATTACAGGCAAAGTGCGCAACATTTCCGAGAATACAATATGCATGTACCCGGACAATCCGGAAATATGTTCGGACCTTAAGGCCGGACGGAAAATTAATAACATGAGCATAACAATCGGCGATGACCTTTTTTCGGCCGACTGCACCGTATTAAGAAACTCTGAAAGCCTTGTTCTGCAGATGAAGGAAATACCTGAAAATTATACTGCAGTACTTAATTCATATATCAGGAAAAGAGCTGAAAGACAGCTTAAAAAACTCGTCAGAAAATAAAATATTAAAACATCTTAAACAATGAAGTCCCAATTAATATTGAACAATAAGATAACTCTGTTATAATTAATACAGGAAAGACCATGAGTGTAAAGAAATATCTGGAAACATCCGAGTTTTCTCCCCTGGAAAAATACAAAAGAAAAAAAAGCGAATTACGGGAATGCATTGCCTTTACCGGATCGCCCAGGATGCATCCCTATGATAAGGAAAAAATCGTTCTTATTTATCATCCGCTAAGGGAAGATCCGCTTTTTTTCGAATTCAAGCTTACCGATATTCAGTATGCCGAAGAACTGCCTAATATCGGGACCGTCAGCGGAGAGAATGTAAAAATGACAAGATTATGGATCCAGAAAGGCGCAATGGCCGTAAAATATGAAGCTTTTGAAATAACAGACAAACTGAACGATAAATATTCCGAAAACCCGTTAAAAGGCTGAAAATTTGAACATTGAACCTCTTTTTTTCAAAAAAGAAACCAACAATGAAATTTCATGCAGTCTCTGCCCGCACAGATGCCGGCTGAAACCGGGCGGCAGGGGAATCTGCGGTGTCAGAACAAATCATCAGGGAGAAATGGAGTTGCCTTATGCCGGTTGCGTTTCAGCTATCGCAATGGACCCTGTGGAAAAAAAGCCGCTGTTCCATTTTTACCCCGGGAGTCAGGTATTCTCGGTCGGCTTTTACGGCTGCTCATTTTCCTGCCCTTTCTGCCAGAATTTTTCCATTTCGCAGCATTACAGCACCGACAGAATAATCAGCCCCGAAGATCTTGTGAAATTTGCTATGGAAAGGGAAGCCGGAATGATAGCCTACACATATAATGAGCCGACAGTACACATCGAATATATAATCGAATGCTCGAAGCAGGCAAAAGAAAAAAGCATGAAAAACGTAATTGTTACCAACGGACACCTGAACAAGGAACCGGCCGAAATGCTTTTCGGGTATATGGATGCGGCAAACATCGACCTTAAATCAATAAATCCCGAATTTTACAGGAAGGAAATCAAAGGCAATCTTGAACCGGTAAAGGAAACGATTTCAATTGCATCAGGGCTGAGTCATGTCGAAGTTACCACGCTGGTAATACCAGGAAAGAACGATTCGGACGAGGAAATTGAGCAGATAGCTGTTTTTCTGTCAGGAATTGATGAAAATATACCTCTTCATCTGTCAGCATACTACCCTACCTACAAATACAGCATCCCTTCGACTCCGTCATCAAGAATATTCGACCTTGTGAAAATCGCACGTACTCATCTTAAATATGTGTATCCCGGAAATGTCGGGAATGATGCAAGCGATACTTTGTGCGGGAAATGCCACAGCGTGCTTATTGAAAGAAGAGGATATTCGGTAAGGGTCAGGAACGGGGACAGAGCCAGATGTGATACATGCGGAGAGGCGCTGCCCTATTTAATCTGATACGCGGGGCTGTAACCCTGTAATACATCACGCGACGACGCTACGGAAAGACGACGCGACGGGTTGAAGGTTTGGTGAAATCCGGCTGGATTTTCAACTTATATTTTATTTCAGATTTAAAATTTTATTATTGTTTTTTATTGAAAAAACCTTTTCTGAATCAGTTGACATAACGCGTATTATTGAATATGTTACTAATCGTCTACTGACATTCCCCTGTAGCTCAGCTGGTAGAGCAATTGGCTGTTAACCAATGGGTCTTTGGTTCGAGTCCAAACGGGGGAGCAAAAAAGACGGATACCGTATGATCAGCGACAATTAAAACTACCGAACAGGGAAAAATAATTGTCGCCAATCAGCAGTAAGGTGTCCGTCTTTTTCATTGTATTCATCGGCGAATTTTTAAAATTTTACCTGTCTGTAATTAAAAATTTACGTTAAATTTATTGGATCAAATATAAGATCCGGATAATGCGCTTGATCCACAGTTTTTTAATTTGGTATAATTTAAATCAATCATTAAATTTCAAAAAAAAATTCGATATTTTTAATTTTTTGTGTAATTATAATAATAAAACTGTTAATATACAGAGAACTGGTTTGATAGAAACATCTTATCTGCCCAATAAAAATTTCTATCATTCGGACATTGGCGGGAAATAAAAAATTTAAATGGAGAATAATATGAAAAAACTGTCTTTTATGTTTCTTGTATTTTCAATTCTGTCAGGATGTTCGCATTCACAGGATTTTATCGATGTGTCTTTTTACGGTTCAAGGAGCGGGAATTTCAATCTTATCTTTGATACAGCCGGAACCGGACTACTTTCTACCGGTACCGAAAAAAAAGTTATTCTTTCTGAAAGCAGCAGCGCTGTTAATCCCTGGACTGCTCTGAATGGTGGTGATTTTTATGTTACCACCGATAGCGACGATAAGATGGCCAGCTATGGAAAAATCGTTTATACAAATGCAAAACTTCCTGATGGTGAAATTACTTTGCACACTTTTTCTCATCATGGCGATGAAATGGTAATGATAGGATCGGATTTTAACAGTCAGGTATGGAGAGTGACGGGCGAAGAAACACCGGTCCTGCTTGGTGAAATAGCCTATAGGAATATCGTATTGCCTGATGGAGAAAATAGAACTCTTATAATGTTTAAAGGAGATCTTACAAATGGCAAGTGGATCGGTAATCTAGGCGGAAAAATACTGAGTGATTCCGGCAGCGGACAGCTTTAAGTAATAGGTTATGCAGAGTGGCGCCTTATTAAACTTGAATCAGATTCATATATGTCAATAATGATGACCAAATCGCCATCCAAAGGTGCAAAATGGCAAGGTCGCTACAACGGTGTTTTATACATTGACAAGTAGCAGCTGATGGTTTGATTATAGTATTAATTCAGTTCTTCGAATAAAGAAAATATTCTATCAGTTACTTTTTTATTAATGGAGAATTTCAACTATTCTGAAAGATTTTATAATATAATTTCAGTAATAGATTTAAAGCTGAAAATAAATGCTGTCAAAACTGCAATCAATTTTCTGAAAGCACACGTAAAAACCGGCACTTGTTAGTAAGAAAAATCCGTGTTTATAATACATATTCGATATAATTTTTTAACAATCAATTTTTTGAACGACCGCGTGCTTTCCTGATGATGTTTGTTATCAGACGAAAAAACTGAAATCTCATTCAGCCGCAGAGATAATCACTGAATACAGATCGACTGTTTTTATTAACCTTCAGAAAGTATAACAAAAGTTATAGAGCAGACATTTGTGAAATGCCGATGCTTTTTCTTATATTTTTAGTAGAGGGAGGGAATAATGAAATGCTCAACAGTATAAGAGATGGTCATTATGAATTAAGTTACTTCGCTCATCATGATGAAATCAATGATACCTGGAAATATACACATCTTTTATTGATTAAATACGGGCAGGAAAATGTATTTACAAATAATCTATCGGAAACCAGGAAGCCGAAATTCACAACCAGAAACGAAATGCTTCAGCACCTGAAAAAACTTATGCACTCCGCTGTTCAGCAACTATATCTTTTTTGAAACTGTATTTAATTCAAATACAAATAAAATTGTTTATACTCTCGATAAATCTGATTTTTATTATAAAGATTATTTAAATCTGCTTGTATGGCATATTGGGGAGATAAAAATGAACCAATTACCCGAACAAAAAAAACAGAATGGAATACTTTATTGGGAAAATACCTGGCAAAAAGTTTAACATTTTCCTTCCCAATTTGAATATGTTGTCTTAGAATAGTATTAATCATTGAACTTATAATTGAATCGAATTAAAAATAGGGAATCGAATATGAAAAAGATAATAATAATTATCTTTATAATGTTATCTTCTTGTGCTTCATATAAAGGATCTAATGAGTTTATTTCGCCTGAAGAAAATATTATTCAATATATTCAGGAATTTCCCGGAAAAACAAAGGATGTTTTATTTTTAAATACAAATTCATGGTATGTAGAAGCCTTTAATTCTGCAAAAGCCGTTATGGAGTTTGGCGATAAAGAACAGGGGTGATATCCTCAAAAAGAAATGCATTTATAAATGTCGGCGGACTTGGAAAAGCAGAAATTGAATTAGTTTTAGTCTTTGAAATTAAGGAAGGCAGAACACGTATTACTTTTAAAAACTTCAATTTTCCAGGTATCAAAATAGATTCCCTGTTTGGAAGCGCCTACCCTTCAACACCAGGTAAATTGAATATGGAATACCTGAAGGAGTAGTAAAAAAAATGAATAATATTGACGAATACCGCCTCACCTGCTCTATCAAAATAAATCCGGACAGCGGTGAGAAGGAATACCGGAAATTGAAGCTGCAGCGTTACTCCCAGGGAAAAATGATTGAGGAAAGAGATGTGATCATTGCGGAAGGTGTTCATCTAAAGCCCTGGACGGACCTGAACGTGTATATGGAGGATACGCTGAGGAAGTTTGTTGAGGCGGATTAACGCGGTGAAATAAGAATAAAAACGCAAAGACAATTTTGACCCCAAAGTAATTGAATTCATATCGATCTGCATTTATAGTATATTTGTGAAAAGTAATAATCTAAAAAAAAGTATTGCGGAAACCCGAAAAAGCAAAATAATAAAAATATTCTCATTTCTCGGTCCGGGATTTCTTGTAACTGTGGGTTTTATTGATCCGGGAAACTGGGCTACCAATATTGAGGGCGGTTCGCGTTTCGGCTACCAGCTTCTCTGGGTTATTACCTTAAGCACACTTATGCTGATCCTTATACAGAATATGGCTGCCAGGCTCGGTATTGCTACCGGTAAATCGCTTGCCGCCAATATCAGGTCAACTTTTCCCGGACCGGTATCATATATGTTCGGTGTAACAATAATTCTGGCATGTGTTGCAACTGATGTTGCCGAGTTGCTGGGCGGAGCATTAGGATTCAATCTGCTGTTCGGCATGCCCCTGTGGTTGGGAGCGCTTATTACAGTGTTCCTTGAGGTTTTCTTTCTGATCAGCCAGCGATATCACAGTCTGGAGAAGTTCATAATCGCTTTTTTGAGTATTATTGCATTTTGTTATGTGATTGAACTGTTTATTGTAAAGCCTGACTGGCAGGCTGTTGCTCCAGGTATAGTTATACCAAAAATATCAAGAGCCAATATTTATATTTCAATGGGAATACTGGGTGCAGTAGTAATGCCCCATAATATATTTCTTCATTCCAATGTCATTCATTCAAGAAAATGGGGCAAGAGTGATGAAGAAAAACTGGTTCTTCTTAAATTTGAAAAGACCGACACTCTGGCTGCAATGGTTCTCGGCTGGATAATAAACTCCGCTATGATAATTGTTGCCGCTGCAGTTTTCTTTAAAAACAGTATCGTTGTAGACAGCATCGAATATGCATCACAGACACTTGTGCCGCTGGCAGGTCCGCTTGCCGGCTTTCTGTTCGGTATTGCCCTTCTGTTTGCAGGGGTTGGCTCTTCCATAACTTCTTCTATGGCTGAAGTCAATGTGATAACAGGCTTCCTTGGAAAACCGGAAAACCCGCGTACGCTCCTGTACAAGATTGCAGCATTTGTTACTGCAATACCGTCATTTCTGATAATCCTGTTCAGTCTTGATACCTATAAAATACTTATCTTCAGCCAGGTTATCCTCAGCGTCCAGCTTCCTTTTACCCTGGTCCCCCTGATAATCCTGTGTAAAAAAAAGAACGTGATGGGTATTTTCCGAAGCAGACTGCCAGAGTTTATTCTGGCAGTTATTATCTCGGGAATCGTAATAGCACTGAATATTTATCTATTAATAACTACACTGTTTCCAGGCGGGGCATAAAATGGAAATGTATAAAAAGATTCTGTTAACACTTGACCGGTCAGGAGCTGACGATGCAATTATTGAACATATTGTAAATCTTTCCGCGATACATAAATCAAAAGTGTTTTTGCTTCATGTAGTCCACTCCCATACTCTTGACCAGAACAGATATATGTTAAAAGAAACCGAAACTTATCTAAAAGAAAAAAAAGCATATTTCCAGTCCAGGGGTATTGAAGCGGCGATAATTATCAGAAGCGGAGAGCCTGAAAAGGAAATTCTGCTTGAACTGGAACATACCGGCTACGATCTGATTGCCATGGGCACCCATGGACACAGAAAATTCTTCGATATTCTTTACGGAAGCGTATCAGAACATCTTAAACATAAAACGTCCACACCGCTTTTAATGATCAAAACAGAGAAATGAATACGCTGCTCGTAAATATTTTCGCTTTGTAAGTCCCGCAGGGTTTCTCCCGGTTATTTATTTTTTTCTGCCGCTCTCGTCCTGTCCCGAAATATTTACCACCCGATAATCCTGCACCGGATTATGACCTTGTTTCATACTGGGGAAGCATGAAGTTGATTGCCGAACCGACAGACGCAGGCGGTTTCCGCTTTAAAAATTTATGGTCGGGCCAATATCTGACTATTACAGATACCGGCAATTACGTTGAAGTTCCTGCCAAAACATTAAACATCAGCCGGGCAAGTTAGGTATCAGGCAGATTAATAAATAAACAATAAACATTGTTTTAAAAGCATATCGTCCGGTGGGCGGGCGGACTTTTTTATTGCGTCGAATAAATCGGTGTCCGGTATTTCTGGCTGCGGAACCACGTTCGGATCGACAAGGTATGCCGGCAGCTGGGTATGGCCAGGAGTTAAGCCGGACAGCACATCGGCCTATATACTTGCACATTTCAGTGATCTTGATTATCCTGTATGCATTATCAGTGATGAGTATATTACTGAACAGATTGTATTTGACAGGTCTTTGTTAAGTATTTTCAGCGGAATTTTTCAGGATATTTATCCTCGGATTGAAGCAGATCTTTCAGCAGCGCATAAGGTACCGGATCTTTCCTGATAATCATCTTTTCGATAAACGGTTTAATGGTATCAACAGCTTCATCATATGTCAGTGCAGCATAGGGAGTGGCGTCAGCTTTAAAAAGCGGCATCGACATATGGAATACGCAGTCATTTGCCACTACAGAGACTATAACATGAGAATTTACTACAGTACCGGGATATTTAAACTCGGTAATATAACATTGGGTCTGTCCCCATTTAACTGAAACTCCCTTAAGAATGGTTGCGGATGGATCCTGTTCAATCTGATAATCGGTTTCCCATTTATGGAAGGCTTCAAGAACCTGAAGATCTGAACGGGATCTTCTCCCTCCGGGAATTATGTCCTCTATTCTGGCAGCGGTAAATGTTAAAAATTTATTATCAACAACCATCTGGTGTTCCTGTTCCGCGAATGCTTCCTGAATTTGATTACCCTGTATATAAAGTATTACATTGGCGCCCTGAAAATTCACTATCTGAAATACTCCCTTTTCGCCGAGTCCACCGTAAAACGGAGGATATTCTCCCGTGACCTGGGAATATACAGTAAGTCCTGTTATCAACATTAGCAGGACTGAAGTTATTTTTCTTTTGTTAAAATTCATAGCATTCTCCCTTACTGTATTTCACCAAGCATCCAGTGATCAGGATACTGTTTATTAAGGTTTTCAAGTATCTTTTTCTTTTTTCTCTGGCTGTAATCCCCGATCTGATATTCAAGGAATTTTGCGGGAATAAAATCAGGATCTGTTTTTATCAGTTCGGCAAGGCTTTCCCTTGCGTTGGCAATGAAACCCTGGCTTATCTGATGAACAGTTCTGTAATACATAATCAGGGGATGTATTTCATCATAGCGCATTTCGGTTCCAACCAGCAGCAGATTCAGAACTGTCTGGCATGTAAAAGGGAATTCATCTTTATAGGTCAGATAATACCAGAGTATATAAAACATATCGCGGCTGTGCAGACTGGTATCATTTTTAATTTTTTCAAGTTCATTATGAATTTTATCCATTTCAGGATCTTTTTCGGGTCCAGGCGTTCCCTGCAGTACTTTGTACAGGCTGTCGCAGTATTCCGTGAATTGTGGGTTCGGGTCTCTTTTCACACTCTGATAAGGGAAAAAAATCCAGAAAGGAGGAATGATCCTGTCAGAGATCGTATCAATTCTCTCGTCAAAACTCATATCATAATAGTACAGTGTTTTTCCGTTTGATGTCACAGCATAACCGAATGGTATTGGATCTTCACCTTCCAGTTTAGCGGATATCAGGGTGGGATGGCCGATGTAGCCCATAAAAGTCAGGCTTACTTCATTCCAGCCTCCCAGTGTTTTTTCTTCCTTATATTCTCCGGACAATACAAAAACGCCGCTGAAATCACTTCCGATTCCAATAATGTCCTGTCCGGAAGCTGAAACAGTCAGAACAAACAATGAAATAAAAAATAACCTGCGCATGATAATTCCTTATAAATAATAAACTGAATATGAACAGATTATATACCGGGATCAGTTATAAAAACACCTTTTATTTGAAGATTTTTCATCCTTTGGAATAAAGTTGCTTAATTCAAGGACAGCTATAAGATTATTTTCTTCCTTTTATTTTTCTAAGTACATGTTAAAATAATTGAATGAATTATGTAAAAAAGTCATAAACGGAAACAGTGTATTTGCAAATATATTTAACAGAAAACTGTCATTTATATGATATTCTTTTTCCTGTTCTATAATTGATTTCCATTCATCCAGTTTACTCTGCAGTTCATTGTCAAAATTTGCGACATCATCCGGTCGGGGGCATAGCAAATGTCTGGATGTCTTTTTCCGGCGCCTGAACAGAGAATCCGGCGTTTAAATGCCTGTTCTGCCCTGCCGGTAATTTGTCTATATAACGGAACACTCTGGCGGAACAGTGTCTTGAAGAAACGGCAAAAAAATAAACTGCTGACGGAAAAATTTTTGTCAATAACAACTGTTTCAGTACATTGGGAATTGTAAACGCATAAATCGGAAAAATAAAACCGATAACATTTCCGTCAATTTCTTTTTGACTGCTGTTTATCAGGCTAATTATTGGGCGGATTCCGGAACCGGGAAGTTTTTTTGACAGTTCGTTTGAAATATGTAATGAGTTTCCTCTACCCGAAAAATACAGAAGGCGGACCTTTTCAATGCTTTATTCTCTCCTGCATCATCATTTATATTGTTATAATATAATGTTGATTTTTTTCCAACCAATTTCCAGGACCAGTCAGGATTATAAATAGATTGCTTTTATATCCCAATGGTTTTATAATATATATGACTATTATTGTAAGTAATTATTTCATATTGAGAAAGGTTATTATTGTTAAAGGAGTATTTATATGATCGGAAAATTACCGGAAAATATCCTCAATGCGCTGCTGGAAACAGTCCCTGTCGAATTCTCGGTTGTTGATTCAGAAAATATTGTACTTGCCTGGAATAAGCATGAATCAAGGATTTTCAAACGTCCTGCAGGAGTTGTCGGGAAAAATGTAAAAGACTGTCATCCCCGGAAAAGCCTTGCCAAAGTTGAACAGATTCTTATGGAAATGAAAGACGGATCACGTGATAAGGCAAGGTTCTGGATAGACCTGCCCACAGGTGAAAACGGCGGTAAAAACAAGGTCTTAATCGAATACTACGCGCTTCGTGATAATGACGGTAATTATCTCGGCTGCCTGGAAGCCAGCAGGAATATTTCTGATATTCTGAAAATAAAAGGCGAACATAGACTGCTGGATTGAGACTTTTCAGGGTAATTATGCTTTTATAATGCATGAAAGCCCGTGTTTCTGCATATTACGGGATAAAATCACTTAATCATCGTACACAAGCCGAACCTGAATCCCCATCTGATTTTCTGGGCCAGTGCCATTTCCGGAGAATCTTTTCCGTTTCCGAATGTCATTACCGGTAATATTATATACGGAGTAAATCTTAAGCCGAACTGAAATCCATCGGCATTGCCCGGGAATAATATGACGATTCCCGGCCGCAGTTCGGCGCTTAAAATAACCGCTTCATTTCTGAGGATTGAACGGAATGATGTATAATCCAGTTCCCTGACAATTTCGCATAGAATTCCTGTTCCGAGGAACGGAACCACAGCCGAACCGGAAGCTGACAGATGCTGTTCCCATCCGGCGCCGTAGCTTGATGTGCTGATATTCGCGTCATCTGTTTTGTAGATAACTCCGTTTTTTGTTTCTGCTGTGATATATCCGTTTTCCACGGCTGTTGCGAATAACAGAAGAAGTGATGAATTGCTGTGATATTCGGTTTCAGCCCCGATTCTTGATATTTCTATGCCGGCTTCCATAGAATCCCACAGTCTTTCCGCCCTGTCAGAGTTTCCGGAATTTCCCCAGGAGTACCCTATCCTTCCGTCTGCTATCTGATTTAAAAAGCTGTATCCCGTCTGAAAAAACAGCCCGCCTGACCGGATTGTTGTAAAAGTACACAGTCCGCTGTTGTAATCTCTGACTGTTTTAAGTGTCCCGAAACCGCTCACAGGGTCTGCGAACTGCCATACAATTTCCTGCCTGATTTTTTCGGAAAAGGATTTCCATTCAAGGAAAATTCCGCTTCTTAATGAAAAAGAAAAAGGAAAAATATAAAAGTCCGAATCAAGGGTTATTCCTGCTGACAAAACGGATACCGGCAAAGATATATCGCCCTTAAGGCTTATTCCGGCGCAGAAAGCGTAGTTATCATAGTCTTCAATATCCGGAACATGACGGTATTCGTCAAATATCCCGTGGAATATCGTCTGAATGGCATGTCCCCCAAGATTGCCTGCAATGCCGAGTATTCCGCCGATAGCGTACATGTAATCGGCAGAAAGAAAGCTTCCGCTGCCGTGCAGGCCGCAACTTACAAGGGCAGTATCTGTCCTTGACTGCTGTCCGTCTTCGGTCCCGCGGAAGGTGTAGATATCGTAAAGCAGGGAAAAATATAAAAAATCATTTATTAATCCGCCGTGAAATGCAAAGGTGTGCAAATCATCGGTTTCCAGACAGTTGCCTGTACCGAAGGTATCGTTGCACATTGCCGCCCAGATGCCTTCAGGCAGCTGGAGTTCGCAGAAATCGAGAGCGGAAAGCGGTATAAAAGAAAAAACCAGATAAATGACAAAAAAACATTTTTTCATATCAGTAATCATATCCATATAGAAAGATCATGTGAAATCATATGGTATTTATTGATATCAGAGTATAAATCCAATAGCAAGAGGCGATATTTTCAGGCTGCAATATAAAGAATATAAAACTAGATGTCCTCAAGTGTTTCATTAATTATATTGAATTTAAGGAGTGCCTTTACGGTTTTACTGCTTAAAATTCCTGAAAAGTTATTTTCGATAATTGTGTTTCTGGAAGGATAATCTTCTCCGGGAACAAACAGGAAACTAGTTACACTTTTATTGTCCTGCAGACCCTGGCAAATTCTGTAAATACTTCCGGTACCAGTTAATTTGTACTCACAAATGCATACATTGTCAGCTGATACTGAAGGATAATCCCTAAAGCTTTTCAGATTCTTAAGGAAATAAAAGCCGTATCTTATTTGTCTGACAGTTTTGTCTTCATAATTTTCTTCGGTATAGTTTTCCGGATATATGATATCATCAAAATAATTTTCAGGAAGAATGAAGTCGTCAAAGCTGATAACCTCAGGCAGGGTTATATCTGTAAATTCAATAATTCTGTTTCTGATTTCCCTGTCAAATACCGGTGAAAAATAAATAACAATATTGAAGCTGTTTTCCTGGTCAATATCATTGAGCAAGTCAAGAATTTTTCCTGAATCTGTTTCGTAAACTGCAAAAGAATTTTCAGGGAGCAAGTTCAGGGTTTTTTTTAGTTCCAGATCATATAACCGCTCCATTTGTGCGGAAAGTCGTGTGTTGCTCTGACGTATATTCTCGGAAAACCTTTTTTCGTTTTTTGCAAGTGATTCCCTGTTGCTGTTATACTGATTGCTGATTTTTTCCAGATATGATTTATAAATTCCAAGTGTTGAGGATAAAAAGACAGAATCGATTTTTTTAAGGATAGCGGTAACCGGATTTTCGTTTTCATTACTGAAAATAAGTCCGCTGCTTTTTTTGTAAATATCCGCGAAATTAATCTGAAGTCTGTTTATTTCTGATAATATGACTTCATCTTTCCGGTTAAGTTTGCCATATGAATTGATTATTTCCTTTTCGGTATCAGTTATATACAGTTTTGTCTGGTCTTTTACATAATCTTCAAATATCCGGTCAAGTTTTTGCTTTTCATCAGAATAATCGCTGAATATCGTCTTTTGTTCTGCCTGGCTTTCTTCATAAAGCGAATCAAGTCTTTGATGAAATTCATTGCTGTCATAAAGGAAAACGGGTTCGGCATTCTGGTTGAACTGTGAATACAGAAACACGGGACTGATATCAAGATATAAAGTATCTTCTTTATCAACCGCAATGATGCGGTTTTCAAGAATTTTCCCGAAATCGGGATAATTTTCACTTATAATGGAATAAATTTCATTCAGGTAGGGTTCATAATCACGGTAGTAATTGCGCGGCAACAGCAGGAATCCCTTTTTAGAGGAATTGTATCTGAAAATACTGTTGACAAGATTTAAGCCGGAAAGCGAAAGATCCGGCAGTTGCAGATCATCGGCAAAAAGAAATACGGTTTTGCTGTTTTGAGGTGATTCATTGATTTTCCAGACGAAAATGTCTTTTTCATTCCTGGGTTGTCCGGGTATTGCAGTATTGTCTGGAAGAATGTAATTGCTGTGGTAAAATTCTGCTTCCTCATACAATGCATCATTTTTATCGTCAAAAGAAAACACCGCATAAAGAATACGGCTGTTTACCATGTCTTCCTGCTTCCTGACAGGATAGTATTCATATTTGTTCCTGATTTTGTCCGTATAATATTTTTTTTCATAAATAACCAGGTCAAAAAGCATCTCTTTCGTAGGATATCTGTCGTTATAAACCGGTATTTTCAGTATTACGTCTTTCCCGGGATAAATCGGGCTGTTGGTTTTCAGCGAAGTGTAGACAAGAATATCGGGAAAAAGATCCCTGTTCGTTCTCAGGATAAGCACGGAACGGTAACTGTTATCCTCCGGGTTATGTTCACTGTTATCAAGACTTGAATATAATTCCTCAGCAATTGAAGCAAGACTGTCTCCAGGTTTACATTCGTATTCAATATAACCGATATCAGCAAAAAGACCGGAAATAGCAAAACAGATCAGAAGGACAGCAGACAATAATTTCCTGATAAACATAATCATTATTCTCCAATCAGATCACTGAGATGCAGAAGCATGTTTTTTTCATTGGATTGCTGATCAGCAGCCGGAGCGGAAACAGTCTCATTTTCTGCTTCAAGCAGATATTCCCGTAATAAGAATTCTTCCACAGCAGAATTTT
>CAZKOK010000021.1:0-5435 GCA_964554355.1 uncultured Spirochaetia bacterium
AAGGATATTCCTTCCCAGACCGGGCCGCAGCCCATTGATGCGTCTCCGATATTGGCGATAACAATTCCCGGTACCCTGTTTATTCTTTTATAAAGGGCGGCACCGACAGCAATATCGCCTGAACCCCCGACTATTGCATTGTTGGGCATGCTGCCGAAAGGAGGGAAAAAAGCATGCATGCTTCCGCCGAGTCCCCTGTTAAAGCCTGTTTCCCTGGCAAGAATCTCGGCAAGTGTACCATAGATAATAAAGTCTTCGGCAACAGCTTTTACAGACCTGCTGCCCAGCTGTTCGACAGTTTTAAGAATAATCCCGCCGAAATAATCTTCCATTATTTTCTGCAGGGATGCTTCATCCATTTTTTCCATGGCTGAAAAACACTTGGCCAGGATTTCACCATGACTCCTGTGCGAACCGAAAACCATATCACGGGCATCAAGGTGGACCGTCTGTCCGACTACCGCTGCTTCCTGTCCGATGGAAAGATGGGCCGGGCCTTTGTAACTGCAGGAAATACCGGAATAAGTCCCGGTTTTCTTTATCTGGCCCAGCGCAGTTTCAAATTCCCGTATTGTGCGCATATGGATATAAATATTTTTAAGGGCCGTTTCGCCCAGTTCCTTTTTTTCATAACTGAAATCCGGTTTATACTGATTCAGCGGGA
Organism: uncultured Spirochaetia bacterium; assembly: GCA_964554355.1. Lineage (GTDB taxonomy): Bacteria > Spirochaetota > Spirochaetia > CAZKOK01 > CAZKOK01 > CAZKOK01. The sequence continues at coordinate 665 of CAZKOK010000021.1, forward strand.
TGTCTTTTATTTTTATTGTCCCGCTTTTTCTTGTCTCAGCCGGATCGACAAGCATTGATTTCGGCATTTATTTTCCTCCAACAGATTGAATAGTCCGGTTAAAAAAATACTTCCCTTACTGTTTCCGATACTGTCGGGTGGGCAAAAATAATTTCCCTTATTTCGTTTTCACGCAGTTCGGCCTCCATTATTACTGCAGCAGAAGCTATAAGCTCGGAAGCACCGGGTCCGATCAGATGAATACCAAGCACGGTGCTGTCTGCGGAGTTTATCAGGGCCTTGCAGAAACCCGGCTGTTTCCCGTTTTCGGCAAGAAAGCGCCCGTTGGCCGCAAAATTATATTTTTTAACCCTGAAATCAAGTTTCAGATCATCAGCTTTTTTTTCGCTGAGTCCGCAGCCGGCGGCTTCCGGACTGGTATAGACGACCCATGGAACATGATCATAGCGCATTCTGTCCTTTTTCCCGCAGATTGTATTTAAGGCGACTTCTCCCATTCTGGATGCGCTGTGGGCCAGCATGCTTTTTCCGGTAACATCACCGACAGCGTAAATGTCCGGAATATTGGTTTTCATCTGTTCGTTCACCCAAATCCCTTTGTCTGTAAAATCAATGCCGCATTCCTTAAGGCCTTTCAGGTCTGTATTGGCTTTTCTTCCTGCGGCCATAAGTACTAACTCTGATTTTACAGTTGATTTGGTTCCGTCCTTTTCAAAAAGTACTTCTGAGTCCGTTATTTCAGTCACTCTGCATCCGGTATGAAAATCAATGGTTTTCATGCAGCTGCGCATCGTTTTTGAAACTTCAGCATCCATTTCGGGCAGGATTTCAGGCATCATTTCAATTACCGTTACTTTCACATCGAGCATGCTGAAAAATGAGGCGAATTCCATTCCGATTACGCCGCCGCCGATTACCGTGATGCTTTCGGGAAGTTTTTCCATCTCCAGGATTTCACGGCTGGTAAGTACATGTTTTTTATCTGCTCCTGCTATCGGCGGAATTGCGGTGGATGAACCGGTCGCTATAATAATCGATCCGGCCTGGTAAGTTTCTCTGTTTACTGTGACCTGTTTGCCCGGCTTAAGTTCGGCTTCACCTGATATAACAGCCACATTGTTTTTTTTCATCAGATATTCAACGCCCTTTTCCAGGCTGTTTACTGTTCTGGCTTTCCAGGCCATCGCTTTCTGCAGATTGAAAACGGCGTCTTTTATTTCAACGCCGAACTGTTCGCCTTCAACAGCATGTCTGTAGAGTTTTGCGGAATGAAGAAGCGATTTTGCCGGTATGCAGCCCCGATGCAGGCACACTCCGCCCAGTTTGTGTTTTTCTATAAGCAGAACCTTTTTCCCTTCTGCGCCTGCTCTTTCGGCTGCGACATAACCGCCGGGACCTGCTCCGATAATAATAATATCGTACATTACAACTCCTGTCTGATAAGCGTTTCAATATCTGCAATATGACTGCACAGTTTCCTGAGAAACCTGGCTGCCGGAGCGCCGTCCAGAACCTGATGGTCGGCAGTCATTGACAGTCCTATATGCGGCACCAGCCTTATCCTGCCGTCTGAACTGACCGGCTTTTCGATAATTGTGCAGACCCCCAGAATCGCTACCTGCGGTGCATTGATTACCGGTGTAAAACTTTCTATTCCGAAAGGTCCGAGGTTGGTTACCGAAAAGGTTCCGCCCTGAAGGCTGTCAGGATTAATTATACCGCTGATGCACTCTTCTGCAAGCTGTTTTGATTCCGATGAAATCTGCAGCAGGGTTTTCTTATCTGCATTCCGGATAACGGGAACCATCAGCCCTCTTTCAGTATCAACTGCAAAACCGGGATTCACTTCAGGCTGCTTAATATAATTGCCGTCTGTCAGCAGAGCATTTATTTCCGGGACTTCCTTCAGTGTCTTTGCAGCAGCAAACATGATCATGTCTCCGATATTGACATTTCTGTATTCAGCAAAGCGTTCTTCCGTTTTAAAAGTCTGCCTTAATTCAAGGATTTTTCCGGCATCGGCCGAGGTATGAAGCGTATACTGCGCTGTATCCTGAAGGGAAGCCCATGTCCGTTCGGCTATTATCTTTCTTATCCCTGTCAGATTTCCGGCAGATTTCTGCTTTTCACTTCTTTTAAGATTCAGATCGCGCGAAATGATCCTCCCGCCGATACCTGACCCATACTGACCCCGGGAAATACCTGAATCCACGGCTGCCGCGCTTATCGAGGGTGAAGAATCCGAAACGCGCCTGATGTCTCTTTCGATTATTCTTCCTTCCGGGCCGCTGCCGCTGACAGTCTGCGGATCAATTCCGTATTTTGACGACAAGTTTTTCGCTCTCGGGCTTATCCTGCCGCTTCCTTTAACCAACGGAATGTTCCCGGAAAGCTTTACCGCACTTCCCGGGGCAGCGCCGGCAGGTTTTCCGGTATCTGCTTTTCCTGTTTTTATCTTTTCAGACAGTTCTGCGGCAAGCCCACTGATATCTTCGCCTGCCTTTCCGATAATTGCTATCGGGGAAAAGGCCGGCACATCATTGCCCTCCTGTGCCAGAATCTTCAGAATAGTCCCGTCCGCATCCGAAGATACATCCATAGTCGCTTTATCGGTTTCTATTTCGCAGAGAACCTCGCCGTTTTTTACAGTGTCACCCTCTTTGACTTTCCACTGTATAATAAGGCAGCTTTCCACCGAGTTCCCCGCTTTGGGCATAATTATTTCTGAAGCCATAGGCAGACCCACTCCTTTCATATTACTTTCATAATGCTTTCGAATCACTTTCGTTATATTCTATATTATACAGCTTATTATCAGGAAAATGCAACGGATAATGCATAGAATTATAAATTATAAATTGTGAATTATGAACCACGATTACACGAATAAGATTTAAAATTGTACAGATGCAGAAATGGGGACAGAGTCATTAAGTGAAAATCAGCTGTTTTGTCCTTTTTTCAGGTTTCTGCGCGGCGGGCAGATAATAAGCACCGGCAGGATTTGTATATTTGTATATTTTATGATATAATTAATAGTAGCTGCAGCGGAAAGGATCATTTTCCGGATTCTTTCTGTAATATTGATGCAGCGTTACCGACTTATTTTGTATATAGCCGTATTCAAACTAAGCCTGTAAAAGGAGCGAATATGGCCTCAAAAGCAGAAATGGTCAAGAGTAATCTTACCTTAAAACTAAACAGAAACGAATTGATTCACGATATATCGCATCTCTCTTTTGTGATCAGATCCACCGGATTTCTGTTCTGGAAAAAGGACACCCTGCATATTGCGGGAAGAGTGGGTCTGGAGAGTGAAAAAAATGCCATTGAAGAAATCGTCAGCGAATTTTCCAACGGTGTTAAAATAATCAGCAATATACGCGTTAAGCAGACTTATTAGTTTTCAGTAAATTCAGGGCAGACCGGTCCGGCGCCTGCTTACTTTCCCTTAAGCAGGTCGCTGAAGGGGTTGTAGCTGTCTGTGTCCGAATCCGGATCCATATATTCAGCAAGCTTTTCATGTTCAGGTGCTTTGGCGGCGGGTTTTAATGAAATCCTTTTGTTCTGCCTGTCGACTCTGGCAATCTGGATTTCGATTTTCTGTCCCTGCTTTACAACGTCCCTGGGATGATTTATCCTTTCCTCACCTTCAAGGTCCGAGACATGTATCAAACCGTCGATTCCAGGTTCAAGATTGACAAACGCGCCGAAATTGGTCAGGCGGATAATCTCGCCGGTAAGTTTTGTGCCGACGGGGTATCTTTTTTCCACTCCGTCCCAGGGGTCGGCTTCCAGTTCTTTCATGCTTACCGAGATGCGGTCGCGATTCCAGTCGATGGAAAGAATAACGGCTTCTATTTCCTGGCCTTCCTTAAGCACATCGCTTACATTGGTGATTCTGGTCCTGCTTATTTCCGAAACGGGAAGAAGGGCCTGAATGCCGCCGATATCGACAAAGGCGCCAAACTTCTGAATTGACTTTACAGTTCCTTTGACTTTCATGTTTTCGGAAAGTGTCTTTTTGAGTTCTTCCTTCTTTTCTTCTTTTTTTTCCTGGAGCAGTACCCTGTTTGACACGATTAAGTTACGGCCCTTGTTTTTATATTCCTGGATGCGGAAGGCAAGCGTACGGCCTATATATTCCTGAGGGTTTTCGATTCTTTTAAGTCCCATCTGGGAGTACGGGCAGAATGCGCGTGAGTTTCCGATTTTAATTTCAAAACCGCCCTTTATTTCTTTTTCAACAGATCCTTCCACCGGAATACTGTTCTGAAATGCTTTTTCCAGTAACGCATCGCCCGCTTTTTCTCCTGCGATTTTTGTTGTAAAGCGGAATTCCCCGCTCTGCACATTCAGAAAGTATGCTTTAATGGTATCGCCGGCCTTAATAGAAATGTTTCCATCCCTGTCTATGAGTTCGGAGGCATCAAGAACGCCTTCGCTTTTTCCGCCCAGATCAAGAAAGACGCATTCATTTGTGACAGAAACGACTTTTGTTTCCACCAGTTCGCCCGGTTCGTATGAAGTGATTTCCGAGAAACTCTTTTCGAGAAGCTCTTCGAAATTCTCAGTATTATTGTCAAAGGTATTCATAATCCGTCTGCTCCGTAACAAGACTGTTTATATTTTAATAAGTATCAGCAAACCCTGAAAAACAGAAAGGCTGCAGTAAGTGATTCCTGCCGGGTTTTAACTAATATATTGGGGATTTGATTTTTATACAAGGATGTATGAAAGGATTGATGTGAATATTTTGCTATAAAGCCCG
>CAZKOK010000021.1:5445-15498 GCA_964554355.1 uncultured Spirochaetia bacterium
TAAATGATGTTTTCAGGTATTAAAGAATATAAGCTACACCAGCAGCAGCTCAATCCCCAGCTCCCGGATTTCATCCTGGGCTTTACGCGACAGGTTTTTATCCGAGATAATGGTATCGGCTTTCCCGAGGCCGGTTATCTTTACAAATCCGTTCATATCATATTTACCGGAATCGGCAACAACTGTTACGTGGTCGGCAAGTTCTATCATCATTCTTGCAATCTCGGCGCCTTCGGAAAGCTGGGCCGTCAGACCGGTTGCTGCTGAAAATCCGCCGGTCCCTATGAATGCATGTTTTACATGGAATTTTTCCAGATCGGCAATTGCCGCGGGTCCGACAATCGCTTCTGAGGATATGCGGAATTCTCCGCCTACCAGAGTCAGATGGAGAGACGGATTGACCCTTGCATAAGGAACTATAAGCGTCGAATTGGTGACGATGCGGATATCCCGCTTTCCCAGCAGGTATTTGGGGATCAGAGATGTGGTTGTCCCGTCATTAATCATCAGGGTGTCGCCGTCGTTTACCATGGCTGCTGCCGCTTTTGCTATGCGCTTTTTAAGGTCGGTGGCGCTTTTCATTTTTTCGAGGATAGCAGGATGATAGGACGGCAGTGCGCCCCCGCGGGTCCGGATTAAAAGGCCTTTTGATTCCAGGGACTGGAAATCACTTCTGATGGTAACCTGCGAGACATTTAGCATGTTGCTGATTTCGCTTACGGAAATCTGGGGATTCTCCATAAGCAGAGTAATTATTTTCTGTTCCCGTTCAGCTAAATTTTCAATCATAGTTTTTCCTAAAGGTTTCATATTATGAAACCCGACCTCTATTCTAAGTGAAACAGTAACCGGAAGTCAATGGAAATTCATCCGGATATATTATGCAGCTTGTCCCGCATTTGTATTAAGAACAAGACAATATAAATTATAATCGAAACAAGCGCATGAATTGTCAGTACATTATTCAGATAGCTTTTCTCTTCGGGATTTATATCCGGTTTTACGAAGAGCGGAATTATAAAAGGGGGCGGCAGTATCAGAAAGGAAAACATGGCTGTTTCAAAAATCCTGTCAAGCTTAAGAAAATCGTGAATAAAGAATTTATTAATCAGCAGTGCAAGCGGAACAAGAAGAGCAAGCCTGTATATAACAACTATCAATGCTTTTCCGACACCCTTTTTGTCTTTCCTTATTCCGGAACCGACAATTATCAGGATGAGAGGAACTGTCAGGTAACTGAGAATTCTGCCTGATTCAAGCACAGCTCCGCTTACAGGCATTTCATTTAGCAGGTCTTTTGCTCCTGCAGCATTCAGAATCAGACTTGCCGGAATGGCAATTATTACCGGCGAGGTAAAAAAACCTTTTACCGTAACAGAAAGTTTCTGACGGCCGTCACGCTTTACAGGCAGCAGCGGAAGAAAGAGGAACCAGATAAAGATTTCATGCCCCAGAGCGATTACCGCGATCGGTCCGATGCCGGCAATACCATATGCCGTGCCGAAAAGGCTGATTCCGAGCATTCCGTATTAAAATCCTGTAAGCGGGTAAGGGAAATATTCATAATTCACTTTAGATATTCTATTAATCAGAAGAGCTGCAAGGAAAAGAACAATACAAAGCAGAAACATAAAAACAAATACCGCAAGATATGATATTTCAAGCTTGAGGTTGAGAAATGAAATAAAAAGAACGGCAGGCAGAGAAATATTTAAAACGATTTTCCTGAGCTGACCTATGGTTTCTTCACTCAGGAAATTTTTCCTGGAAAGTATGAAGCCAAGAGATATTATCAGAATTACCGGCAGAACCTTATTCAGAATTTGTACTGTTTCCATGGAATGAGATTATGGCAGAGTATCATTGTTTATGGTACATCACCCATGTCATTCCCGGGAAAAGGTAAATGTATTTTTATTCCCGGATAAACTGATATCAGGTTTGTCGGGTTTTGAACCACAGAGGGCACGGAGTTTTCAGTGAAAGCCGGTCAGTCCTCCGGGTCATTATTTCTTTTTTGCAATAAAATTTTCAGGGTTGGGAAAACCAAAAAAATAGAAGATAAAAATAATATTTCTATCAGTTGGAATCAAAGGGATTTTCAAATATCAAAAACCCTCTGTGGTTCAAAAAACCACCAGTTCCCCGGGAGTCCGTCCATCGCTCACTTCTCCAGGTCCCCGGAAATTGCCGCTTATTCCTGCAGTTCAATATACGCAAGCATTTTGATAAAAAGCTCCCGTGCCTTTTCGGTCGGGATATTAACAAGCGGATCATTGAGGAATGCCTGAAATAAAAGGTCCCGGTCTTTCTGCAGGATGCTTTCCATAGCGATCTCCTGTATACTTACGATCCCCGATATCAGAGATTTCAGGCCGCTGCCAGGAACCGTGCTTTTTACCGGTTTTACGTTGTCTTTGGAAAAATCGGCATATGTTTCGACAATATGTCCTTTCGGCAGCCAGTCAATTTGTCCCGAATTCGGGAAATTGACATTTGTTGTAAGCTGTTTGATTCCAAGGAGCGCTTTTATTATATCCACGCCTTCTTCGTCTGACTTTTCCGGGACCAGTTCCGAGTCGGTGTATTTCCTTTTTTTCTTATTGATATCATTCCTGACCCGCCATTTATACGGGGTTCTGGGTATTCCGAATTTATGCAGGTTTTTTTCGTCGGACAGATACCACGGCACAAATTCAGCCAGATGTCTGTCGCCTGCAGACCCGAGTTCACCGTAGTTATTCAGAAAGTCCAGCGCAATCAGATGGTTGCTGTCGAACCATTTTTCCTGTTTTATTCTTTCTGCGGCAGTTTTTGAAAGGTCTTTGAAAGTATCAGGATTATCAGCCATTTCCCCAAGCAGCGGGAAAAGATCTTTTCCGTTCCAGCTGGCTTTTGTCGCAAAAGTGAAATGGTTGACTCCGCAGATGTCGAGTTTTATTTCCTGCCTTTCGGGCTTTTCGGTTTTGAACCAGTCTGCTGCATTTCTGGCCAGGAAATTCTGTGTAAGAAAAACTTCATGGCAGCATCCGATGGCTTTTATCTGCGGTTCTGCTTTGTACAGGGCCCAGGTGCAGAGTGTCATGGGGTTTGTATAATTTATCGACCAGCTGTCCGGGCAGTATTTCATAATCCTGTGTGCATAATCTGTAAATAGCGGAACAGCGCGCCAGGCCCGGAGCAGTCCTCCGGGGCCTGTTGTATCGCCTACGGTCTGCAGTATGCTGTATTTTTCAGGAAGCACCAGGTCCGCATAGCGCATTTCTATCGGGCCCGGCTCGATTGAAAATACTATAAAATCCGCTCCGTCAAGGGCATCTTCCACTGTTTTGCTTACTGTTATTTCAAAATGTGAACATGCAGTTTCATGTGAAAATATTTTATTGCCGAAAATTTTATTCTGTTCTGCAGCGGGATGGTCAATATCATATAGCCTGATTTTTCCCTTAAGTCCGTCGGTAATGGCAAGGTCCCTGAACAGAGTAAGGGCCCATCCTCTGCTTCCTCCGCCTATAATGCTGATTGTAAAATCCATGTCCTTCTCCTTGTTATGGCAGTTTATTCAGGTTTTCAAATTTTACAGACCATTTGCCGTTTTCCGGAAAACCGGGTGCATGGCCATCAGAGCCGCTCCAGCCTGCAGCCATCATTGCTGCGGCAAGCAGGACTCCGCCGTTTCCGGGCAAATATAATGGAAGGTCTGTCCCCGGCAGCTGCGGGTTGTGACCGTTGTTCCTGTATGTGTTTTTCGGCGAATCCATCAGTAAAAGTTTTACCGCATCATCCTGTCTTCCCAGGCGGGCGGCTGTCATTGCCATAACCGGAAAATCCCATCCCCAGGCTGTCTCAAATTTCCATGAGGAAATTACTTTATCAAGGGTAGCGGACATAATTTTCCGGTTGATGGTATGACCGGGTATTACTCCGAATGCACAAAGCATTGACGGATGATCCGTTGCATATTTTCCAAAACTGTCGGTGCATTTTTCATGCGCTGGATAGCATGATCCGTCTGTCGGACAGTCTGACAGCTTGTCCAGGACATTCAGCCATTTTTCGGGCACATGCTTCCCGTTTTTTCGTGCAAGCCCTGCAGCATAATGAAGTCCCCATCTCCAGTATTCTACCTCAAATACCGGATTTAGTGTATCCAGCGGGGCATGATTTTCCTGCGCAGGAATAAGCGGCGGACCCAGTACAAAACGGTTTCCGGATTTGTCTTCCTGTACATAATCTGCCATAAAATCGGCTGTATCATAAATAAGGGGTTCAAGTTTCTTTATATCTGTATTTTCCGAACCGCTTCCGGAAAGCAGGCAATGATACATGATAATATGCGGCTGCTGCCAGCACAGCAGGGGACCGATAAACGAGGGGCTGTCATAGCCTTGCGGATCAGTCATCTTCGGCCAGCGGATCCCTGCATATCCCTGATACCGGGCAAGGTCCCGGGCTGTTTCACTGATTTTACCATACCAGTCCATGCTGCGCAGAAGCAGAGCGGGATTATTCCATAATGCGAATTGAGCGGCATGCCAGTAATGCATTTCCAGATGAAATTTTCCATACCAGCTGTTGCATGTAAGGCCTGTTTCCTGGGGCGGAAACGAACCGGAACACTGGATTGCAGTCAGATAACGGGAAAGAATTATGCGCCGCTCAAACTCCTCTGCTGCAGGGTCCGAGCTGTCTGACAGATCTATTGCCCCGCCTGATGTCCAGAACTCCTGTTTTGATACGGCTGATGCATTTTCCGTTTCGGCATAAGACAGCGGGTCCTTTTCGCCGGATTTCTCTGAAAATTCTGCACTGAATTCCAGTAGCGGTTTTGATGTGCGGACAGAAAAAATATGATTGTGTTCTTTTGTAATAATAACTGCGCCGCCGGAATCATCTGCTTTCATGCTGACATAATATTTATCATTGTCCAGAATTCTTGTAAGACTGATCCTGTTGTTTCCGGCTCCTCCGCGTACTTCCGTTATATGCTTATCGGAACAATTCCAGTCTGATGCATCAGAATTGTGCGAACCGTACGGAAACGATATCCTGACGGTCAGCATGCCCCTGGCCATGAGTCCTGATGAAATTCTGAAAGACACAAGGTCCCTGTCGGGATGGACAACTGTTTTTACATTGACGGGAACGGATTTGTATTCAAAGGCTGAGCGGATAATTCCCGACCACAGATCCAGGGTCTGGCTGATGTTGCCGAAATAATCAGGAAATTTGCCGGCCCGGACATCAAGTCCGCTGAAATTAAGAGAAATCCTTGCAAGGTTAAGCCGGTGGGGATTTACCCGAAGCCTGGTGAAATTTTCTTCCTGTCCCGGAGCGTCGGTAAAATAACCGACCTTTTTCCCGCCTGCATCATAGATTGTCGCTTTCAGACTTTTTGCCGGGTCCCTGTCATCAGGACAGTCCGGATAACTGTGAAATCCCCATTGAGACATTGTGCAGAGCGGGGTCGTACCCGGCTGTTCGGGAAGAAAACTCTGCATGCCGGTAAAATCACAGGTATAGGCAAACTCGCCGTTTCCGACAGAAAACGGCGAAAACGGATCATATTTGTTTTTGGAAGGATTATGTCTTTGAACAAGTTTTTTCCGGTCAATATTCATCTGGTTTTCCTGTCAGAATCAGTGAATTGCCTTCTTCGCTTACTTCCTGAAAATGAAACCTTTCCATCGGCGAATTATTCGGGCTGTGCCAGGTGATATAGAGTTTTCCGTTAAAACCCCTAAAAAGCATGCCGTGTCCGCCGTCGCATTCGATAATCGGTTTTTTACTCTGGATCCAGGGGCCTTCAATGCTGCCGGATTCCGACCAGGCTGTTCCCATGGCATATCCGTTCGGCGAAAGACTCGACCAGAGTATAATAAGGCCGCCCTTTGCCGATTTGGGGATAAATGGACCGTCGGTGACCCTTGCATCCACTATTTCTGTGCCGTCACGCCGCGGCAACAGTTTCGGCCATTCGGCAGAAGAAGCTTTGAAAAGCAGCCTGGGAGGGCCGGTGGGTGTTTTGAGGTCTTTAGTCAGCGGCATGGCCTGTATTTCTCCATCGCTTACCTGGACCCATTCATGACAGAAAACAATCCACGGGTTCCGCGATTTATCAACGAATAATGTCCCGTCAAGGCATTCCCAGTCTTTGGGAGTAACCGGCTTTTCAGTAAGAGGGATATAAGGTCCTTCCGGATTGTCTGAAGACAGGATCTGGGTTCCCCTGCATTTACCGTCGGCTTTGAAGCTTGCAAACATGCAGTATTTATCATTGAAATAATGCACTTCGGGAGCCCAGAAGTTTTTGTCAGCCCAGAAACCGGCAGGAGGGCGAAATGCAGATACAGGACCTGTCCAGTCTTCAAGGTCCGGACTTGTGTAACAGTCAAAACCTGTTCCGCCGGATTTCCAGATGTCCTTGCCGGTTGACCCGAAAAGATAATACAGTCCGGTTTTTTTCACAGGCAGAATAAAAGGGTCTCTGATCTGAATATCTGATTTATTCATTTATCATTCCGTCCTGCATAATCAGGGTATTTTTACTCCGGTACTCTGATGGTGAAATTCCATACACGCGATTGAACGCTCTGCGGAAAGAAGATGTATTTGGATACCCGCAGTTTGCAGCGATTGTTTTTATCGGTATTCCCTTTTCTGAGATAAGCAGCGAGGAAGCCTCGGCCATTCGTTTTCTCTGAATAAATGAAGAAAGAGTTTCTCCTTCCTGCTCTTTGAAAAATGTGGAAAGATAACTTTCCGATATATTGAATGTCTCTGCTATTGAAGCAAGAGACAGATTGAAGTCACGGTATTTTGATGACACATACTCACGGATTGAGGATGAAAGCTTTTCATTATGACTGTGTTTGCCTTTTCCCCTTTCATCGGCCATGGACCTGAGTATTTCCGAAATATTGTTAAATGCCTTTGCTGCGCCAGTCGAATCGGTCTGCTTCCCAAGCTGTGTGGAAAATTTATCCATATCTTCGGGCAGATCAGACAGGATTCTCAGTGCTGTGCCGCGAAGGGCAAGGGTCAGGTTTCTGCCTTCCTGCGGGGAGAGGGATTTGTCTATAAAATTTTCCGTCCTGATTACATTCAGAAGCGAATTCAGAAGTTCCCGGTTTGCTGATTTGATTGCCCTGACAATAGCTTCTTCTTCATGGAGCGGGTAATGGTAATGGAGAAGCGAAGTGGGAAGGTCTTCATAATAACACAGAGGGGTACGCTGTTCAGGACCTATTGCGGCATTGGCTGCTTCTGCTTCACCATAGGAAATCGGCAGAAGAAACGGATCGGAAACAGGCTTGCCGACACCGGTATGAATGGCGCCCCTGTAACCGGGATCAAGTCTGTCAAAGAATTTTTTTACATATTTTTCAGCATCATTTTTGTACTGGTTGGGTTTTCTTGTCCTTAATACAGCGGCAAGCGCTCCGGAATATGTTCTTATAACATATTCGTCACTCATGATACATTTACTCAGTATTTTAAGTATATAGGAAAAACTCTCGTCCTGTTGTCCCGAGTCAAGGGAAAGCAGCAGAGGAGATATATGGAACACAATTACAAAATAGTGGCTTGATGCCAGTGCAATGCGGAACTTGTTCCTGTCTTCGGAGAAAAACGCCCTGTCCCTGTATTCACCCTGAAGAAGGTTCTGAAGGAAATAAGCCCGTGTAGTGGCAATAGCCGAAGAAAACTCTTTTTCAAGCTCTTTTTTTGAATCCGACAGTTTCAGAATTGCTTCCTCGACTTCGAGATATACGCCTTTTGCCTTGATAGGTGTGGCTTCAGGGTTTTTCAGAAAAGAAAAAAGCTGTCTGAGCGGTTTTGTGTTGGAAAAGGCGGCAAAATAGGCAAGAAGCAGGCTGACAACTGCACCTGCTGCAAGCAGCAGAAAAGCCAGGTTTCTTACCCGGATAACGGCGGCGTTAATTCTGGCTTTATTCATAAATGCAATAAATGTCCACCCCGAATGGGAGGATATATGACGATATATATTATAAGTCTGCCCATTTGCTTTTGTGGAATTGAGATCGTAACTGTTTTTATACAGATCCGGAAGCAGGTCGGAATCTTCTCCGGAAGTCGAGGCGACAAGTCTGCCTTCGCTGTCTGCAGCCATAACCCAGCCGCCGTACTGGTCGGGAAGTTTTGCCAGCTGTCTCGCAAGCTCTTCGGCGTTGATATCAACAACAAATGTTCCGCGGTTTGCTTCGCCCCGTCCAATCTGACGGATATAAAAATGGGATAAATTGTATTTTCCCACGGTTGCGCTGTAATAACCGGGAACAAGTTCGAAGTCTCCGTATCCATTCGTCGTCATCAGATTCTTCCATTCGGAAGCAGACATGTTTTCCACATCAAAAACTGTCCCGTAAAAAAGCGAATAGCTGGAATATCCATTGTCGAAAATTACCATGTCGCTGCCTGCAAGAAATATAAACGCCCGACTCAGGATTTCTGTACTTAAGACCATGGTGGAAAGTCTTTTTGATATATCCAGCATATTGTAAAGTTCGATCCCCGTAAACGGACCCGAGTTGTTAAGGTAGCGGATTACTTTGTAATCAAACATCAGGCTTTCAGACTGCTCCTCAATGTCCTGAAGTTTTCTGTCTATATCGCTTACGCTTTCTTCAAGCTGAAGTTCGGCGACTGAATTGACAGCCCTTTCTATGGAATCTGCTGAAACCAGATAATAAAGAAGCGCCACAAGGAAAGGGGCAAGAAGAATAAGCATGTTTGTAATTAAATAACGCAGGAATATTGTACTCGCTGCATTCTGCTGACGGATCACGGTTTCTCCGGTAATAATAAATTACACGGCAGGGTTAACCTGCCGTGTAATAGTAATTGTAGTCCTGTTTTGTTGTTTTTATAAAGCGTTTTCCAGGATTTCCATATATTTTGCGAGACCGATTTTATCGAGTTCAGCTACATATTTGTCCCAGTCTTTGTCGATGTCAAGGTCGCCTATGATGAAGCGGTTTGTTGATTCAAGAATATAAGTATGAAGTTCACGTCTCAAATCGTCGAATTCTTTTGCATCTTCTGAAGGAATTGCTGCTGTTGAATACGGATATCTTCTTACTTTGTATGCTGCATATAAATCTGTTGCTGCAGAAAGCATATATTCATAATTGTATCCTTCGCCCATAGCAAATTCCAGTTTCAGGTCTCTTGTCCAGCCCGGACCCATGTTGATCTGTGCATTGTCATCCGGTGTAATGGTCTTCATGTATTCGTATTTTGCCGGTTCTCCGTTCATACCCAGTTTGTCTGGAGCATTGGTTTTTTTCCAGTGAACGCCTTCAATACCTTTGTCATGAAGCATGCTTTCCAGTCTGTAGAACTGGTCTGCCCATCTGAATGCAAGTTCTGGATATTCACATGCGTCAGTAATTGCAAATTCACCCGGTTTGATAACAGCATCGATAAACCATGGAGTGTTCTGTTGTCCTTTGGGTCCTTTCAGAGGCGGTAATGCAACATATTCAAAGAATGAGGAATCAGGATCATCGGCAGTCAGACTCATGAAGTTTGCAGGATGATGTGAAGCGGATCCACCGATTCTGCTCGGTGCATTGTCTACGAGCGGTTTGATCATTGAGCGGTCCTGTGTCAGTCCGGCAGGATCCATCAGCCCTTCATCATACAGTTTTTTGATGAACTTGATACCATCTTTAAACTCATCCTTGTTGGCTGTAAATATAAGCTCGCCGTTGTCAAGAATAAATTCATATGTGTTGAGTGTTTCATCGCCTGAATTGTCGTTTCCGCCTGCAGGGATAAACGCATTCATGATAAACAGGGCAGAATTTTCTTTCTGGCGCTGTGATCCTGTCATGGGAATTTCATCATTGGGATCGCCGTTGCCGTTTGCGTCTTGTTCCTTGAAAGCCTTAAGAACATTGTAGAATTCATCTGTTGTTGTCGGCATATCAAGTCCGAGATTATCAAGCCATTTTTTGTTAATCCAGTATTTCTGGCGCATTGTCATGTGGTAGTCATCAGTAAAGATTGCCGGCAGTGCGTAAATGT
>CAZKOK010000022.1:0-15401 GCA_964554355.1 uncultured Spirochaetia bacterium
AATACCTTCGGGTTCAGTTCTTTCCGCGATAATCAGGAAGAGATTGTCAATGCAATTATGGATGGGAAAGATGTCTTTGCCGCGATGCCTACAGGAGGCGGTAAGTCCCTCTGTTATCAGCTTCCGGCCCTGCTCCTGCCCGGTGTTACCGTCGTAATAAGTCCGCTGATTTCACTTATGAAAGACCAGGTTGATGCTGCTGTCGAGACAGGGATCGAAGCCGTTTATGTCAACTCAAGCCAGACCGCCGGGGAACGCAGAAATGCCCGTTTGTCCCTGGAAGAAGGCAGAATCAGGCTTCTGTATATTTCTCCCGAGCGTTTTGCCCAGGACAGTTTTGAACAGATACTGAAAGAAATAAATATAAGCCTGATAGCAGTTGATGAAGCCCACTGCCTTTCCGAGTGGGGACATGATTTCAGGCCTGATTATCTGGAGCTTAAAAATCTGAAAAACATATTCCCGGATATACCGCTGGCGGCATTTACAGCTACGGCAACAAAAACAGTTCAGGCCGATATTATCCGCATACTGAAACTGAATTCGCCTTTTATTGTAAGGGCGTCCTTTAACCGGAAAGAACTGTTTTATAAAATAGAAAGAAAAGAAAATCCCATGCAGCAGATCGCTTCCTTTATTATCAAACGTCCGGGTGAATCAGGTATCGTTTACAGGACCACCCGCAGGGACGTGGAAAGCACTGTGGCCCACCTCAAAGCAGCCGGAATAAACGCGGCCGCCTACCATGCAGGTCTTGAAGATGAAGTGCGCAGACAGAACCAGGACCTGTTTAACAGGGATGAAATCACTGTGATTGTCGCCACGATAGCATTCGGGATGGGAATTGACAAATCCAATATCCGCTACATCATTCACGGGGACCTTCCCAAAAATATAGAAAGCTATTATCAGGAAACCGGCAGGGCGGGACGTGACGGGGAAAATGCCGACTGCATGCTTCTGTTCAGCCGCGGTGATGCGGCCAAAATCAACTATTTCATCCGCCAGATGAAAAGCGAACACGAACAGGAAAAGGCCTCGGTTAATCTGAATAAAATGCTTACATACTGCGGGGTGAATATCTGCCGCAGAAAGCAGCTGCTTCAGTATTTTGACGAGGAGCACCCGGGGAACTGCGGAAAGTGCGATATCTGCACGGGACAGACCGAAACCGAAGACGTTACCACCGAAGCGCAGATGTTCCTTTCGGCAGTAGCCCGTACAGGAGAACGGTTCGGTTTTGCCCATATAATAGACATAGTCCGCGGTTCGGATAATGCCAAAATACGCAAATTCGGCCATGAAACCCTTAAAACCTGGGGAATCGGGAAGGGAAAAAGCAGGAAATTCTGGAGCCGCCTGGCCGACGAACTTGCAGGCCAGAAGTGCATTTATCAGGACAGGGACAAGTACAACGCCGTCTGTCTGACCAAAACAGGCCGTCAGGTCCTTTTCGGGAAAATGGGTTTTTTCATGACGAAACAGGCAGAAAAAGACCTGATTGATGAAGATTCGGGGTTTTTTGCCGCGGAAGAACTTGAATATGATGAAGAGTTGTTTGAAAAACTTAAGAATCTGCGCCTCGAACTCGCCCGCCTGAAACATGTACCGCCGTACATTATCTTTTCCGACAAAAGCCTCCACCAGATGAGTGCATACATGCCGGAAACACAGGAGCAGTTTCTGCGGATTAATGGTGTAGGAGATAAAAAAGCTGAGCAGCACGGGGAGGATTTCCTGAAGGCGATAAAGGAATACAAGGCCGGAGATGCACGGGAAAATACCTCACGCGACAACGCTGCAGAAAGACGATGCGACGGCGGCTTTGGGGAGTGATGGCTGGCAGGGCTTCCGTGAGAACAGGGTCGTAAGCGAAAGATTATTTTCATCCGCGGCCCCGTCAGCATGAACTCCTTTTTCGAATACTGGCGGGAAAACGGTATGGAAAACAATTATCTTTTCGAAATGACCTGGGCGATCGAACTGCTTGGCGGCCCGCACAGGGGCACATTTACCTGCCGGGAAATACAGCTGCCCGAGTACTGAAACAGGCATAAGAATCACGCTGCGATGCAACGACGCGACGATCGGGACGGTTCATTAAAACTCCAATAACTTCTGTGAAGAAATAATATTTCACGGAAGTCATTTATTTTTCATGTATTGAAGTACCCGTAGCGTCGTAGCGTCGTCGCGTGAGGTAAATCATTTACAGATATTGCCGATAAATTAAAAGTGAAAACAATAATGACAGCAATAATCATATACCTCTCATCCTGCACGATCTGGGCGCAGATTCTGCCTGAGCCGGTTGTAAAATCCACGGTTTCGGACAGCAAGCAGAGCGAGACGGTGCAGGACACTAAGGATGCGGAACCGGATATTGCTTTGCCTCTATTGCCCGGAGAGGATAATGAATGGGACGAGACAGGTTATGCCTCGTGGTACGGGGGTAAATTTCAGGGAAGGCTTACTGCGAACGGCGAAATTTTTGATACGCATCAGGTTACGGCCGCACACAAGACCCTTCCTTTCAATACAATTGTCAAAGTGACAAACCTGGAAAACGGCAAGTCCGTGGAGGTCAGGATCAATGACCGCGGTCCGTTTGTGGAAGACAGGATTATTGATCTTTCCATGGCCGCTGCCAGGGAGATTGACATAGTTGCCAGCGGCGTGGCCAAAGTCGGTATTAAGGTAGTAAAGATGGGCGACGGCAAAACCTGCAGCAGCAATGTTGCCGAAGCCGATAAATACAAAATCCAGATTGCCAGTTATTCGGACAAATCAAATGCGCAGAAACTCTATTCAAAACTTGTTTCGGCGGGGCTCAAACCTGAGTATGAAAATTCAGGTTCGTATATCAGGGTCATAATTCCCGATGTGAAAAAAACAGAACTGGACCAGATCAGAAAAAAGCTGGACGAACTCGGCTTGAATGGGTATCTTGTTAAGGCAGTTTATTAATATTGAAATTATATGATCAGGGTCCTGAAAATACACTTTAATGCATCAGCAATTCTACTTTAATTTTCCGGTTAGAAAAATCAAATTTAGAATCGCTGTTAATGCATGTTTTACTGTATACTAAGTGCTCATATTAGTGTAACATATTGCCCTGCCGGTTGTATAATGGAATATAGTATGTTTATGCGGATATGCCATTTTATGTTCTGCAATAGGAAGATTTCAGCAGGAAAGAATAGCTTACTCATTTGCTCACATATAGACAAAATGAGTAATTGCATGTAAAAATAACCGGATCAGTTATTGTAGAAAGGGGTTATTATGCAGAGTCTTGGAATTAATGTCGGTTCTTCCAGTCTTAAGATGGTTTTAATGGAAGACGGGGTCATTAAATGGAAAACGGTTGTTCCTCATGATGGTGATTTTTCAACCGCAATAAAGAAAAACCTTTCAGAAGCAGATATTGAAAAAGGCATTCCGGCACTTATCACAGGCACAGAAGCCCGTTATCTGTTTAATATAAACAATCTTATCGAACCTTTATGTATAGAAGAAGCGCTGAACAGACTCAATCTTGATGTTGATGCCATAGTAACAATGGGAGGAGAAGACCTGATTGTCTACACAGTCAGCCAGGAAAACAGGATTGTCAATAATTTTTCAGGCAGCAAGTGCGCCTCCGGTACAGGAGAGTTCTTCAAGCAGCAGCTGGCCAGAATGGACATGGTGCCTGATGATGTCAATGCGGTTTCCGAAAACAGCAAGGTGCTGTCTCTTTCCACCAGATGTTCTGTATTCATGAAGAGTGACTGTACTCACCGTCTGAATAAAAGAGAAGCAACAAATGACGATATTGTCGTCTCTCTGAGTGATGTAATGGCTACCAAAGTTGTCGACTTCCTGAAAAGGGCCAGAATAAATTCCGGCAGGGTGCTTCTGACCGGCGGACAGACGCTTAACAGGCATATTATCCGCTTTATGAAAGGAAAAACCCCTGATGTTGAATATATTATTCCCGAAGAAGCTTCCTATTTTGAAGCATACGGTGCAGCATTTCTTGCCGCCGAAAAAGGCAGTCCCCTTCCGGGAGTTGATAATGTAATTAATGAAGGCAAAGTCCGTTTTGACAGGATGGAAAGCCTTGAAAAGCATATCGACAAGGTTTCTTATTTCCAGGTAAAAACAGCGAAAGTCGAAGCCGGAAAAGAATATATTCTGGGTGTGGACGGCGGGTCCACAACAACCAAGGCATGTCTGATTGATATTGAAACCGACCAGATCACAGCTTCCCACTACGGCAGGACCCATGGTGATCCGGTAAGGGCCCTGAAAGATTGTATTGTAAACATACAGAAGAAAATAAAGGAAGATATCGGCGATAAAAAGATAAAAATTACGCTTGCGGCCACAACAGGTTCGTCAAGGGAAATCCTCGGCGTATTCCTTGAGACCCCGGGCGTTTATAATGAAATTATCGCCCATTCATATGGTACAACCTATTTCTCGGAAGATGTCGATACTATTTTTGAAATCGGCGGCCAGGACGCAAAATATGTTCTTTTAAAAAACAAGGTGCCCATTGATTATGCAATGAACGAAGCATGTTCCGCAGGAACAGGTTCCTTTCTTGAAGAATCGGCTGCAGGCGATCTCAATATTGCCCATGCAAGTGAAATCGGGGACATTGCCCTTATGGCGAAGAGTCCTCTTAAATTCGGTGAACACTGTTCTGCGTTCATTAATTCGGATATCAGAAAAGCCATTCAGCAGGGCGCGACAAGAGAAGATATCACAGCCGGTATCGTGACAAGTATTGTCTCGAACTATCTGAACAGGGTCGTCGGCAACAGGACTATCGGCTCAAAGATATTTCTGCAGGGCGGTGTCGCCAAAAACAAGGCTGTACCTCTTGCCTTTGCCGCCCTTCTGGACAAGGAAATCCTTGTTCCGCCGGCTCCCGAGCTGATGGGCTGCTTCGGCGTCGGTATACTTGCCAGAGAGAAATTTGAATGCGGTTTCCTCGATAAGAGAGATTTCGACCTTGAATCAATAGTAAACACGGAAATAGTGTATGAGCGTGTCTTTACCTGCAAATCATGCGACAATTACTGTCCGGTCCAGGTCCTGCAGGTAAACGGACATAAATACATGTTCGGCGGCAGGTGCAACAAGTATGCAAACACACGCAAGAAAGCCATAAATGCAGAAAATGTCAAAGACTATGTTGCCGAACGTACCGAACTTCTATACAGGACTTTTGCTCCGAAAGAGAGTGAATTTGTCAAAAAACGCGATTTTACGGTCGGTATTCCGAAGGCATTCAGCGTTCATACGCTCTATCCGCTCTATTCCTGGTTTTTTCATACACTGGGTATAAAAACAGTTCTTTCCGACAAGGTTGAGCACGATGGGGTTGCCCGCGTTGAAAGTACTTACTGCTTCCCTGCAGAAATAGCCCATGGCGCTGTTCAGGACATAATCAACAAGGGCGCTGATTATATTTTTGTGCCGCATTTCAGGGACATGCCCAGTTACGAAAAGGATGTTCATGCAAATTTCTGCCCGATAACACAGGGGCTTCCCTATTATATAAAGAAAGCCTTTCCTGATGTACCGGAAGAAAAGTTTCTTGATCTTGTGGTCACATTCAAATTCGGTACAGGCAAGGCTCTTGAGTTTTTTACCGCACTTGGCAAAAGACTCGGCATCGGCGAAGCTGAAGTGAAAAAGGCCTTTGAGGCCGGTTATCAGAAACAGCAGGAATATATGAAAGCCTCCCTGGAACTCGGTAAAAGAGCCCTTGAAGAATCACGCAGGGCCGATCTGCCCGTTATAGCAGTACTGGGAAGACCTTACAATGCCTTTACTGCCGAAGCAAACATGGGTATCCCCCGAAAATTTACTTCAAGAGGATATTCTGTAATTCCGTTTGATATTCTGCCTTTCGAAGACAAGGAAATTTTTTCCAACATGTACTGGTTTTACGGCCAGCAGGACATGAAAGCGGCGTCCCTGCTAAAGGATGAAGCGAATATTTATGTTACATTTATAACAAATTTTTCCTGTGCTCCCGATTCTTTCATGCTGCACTATCTGAAATGGATGATGGGAACAAAGCCGTTCCTCATTCTCGAACTTGATTCACATTCCGCGGATGCAGGTATTGATACCCGTGTGGAAGCTTTCCTTGATATTATCGAGGGATATAATCTCAAGAAAGAGGGACTTGACTCAACAAGATATGATAACGGTCTGCGCTTCATAAACAGGACCGGAGAACCGCTGCATATCTTTGATGAAAGAAATAACAGGAAAATACCGATTAAAGGCAATAAAAAGGTAAAGCTGCTTTTATCAAGAATGGGAGATCTTGCATCCGAACTGATGACAGCCGTCATCAAATCGACCGGACATGAGGCAGTTACGCTGCCGGTTGCTGATGCCGAAACACTCAAGATTGCCAGAAGCCATGCTTCGGGAAAGGAATGTGTTCCTTCTCATCTGGTACTCGGAAGTGCACTCAAGTTTTTTGCATCCGAAGATTACCGCAAAGATGAAATTTATCTGCTCTTTGTTCCGATTACCACCGGACCCTGCCGTACCGGACAGTATTATGTGTTCTATGAAAACCTTTTCAAGGACCTCAGGTTTGATAATGTCGTTGTAATTACAATGAGCGCTGATAATTCATATACGGAACTCGGACCGCATTTTTCAAAGCATATGTGGTACGGGATGGTCATCGGCGATCTTATGAAAGATATTCAGACTTCTCTGCGCTCATGTGCGAAAGACAAGATTTCCGCACTGAAGGCATACAGAATGATGTGGCAGGAACTCGAGGATGCAATTCAAGTTGACCTTAAGAAGACTTTCAGGGTGCTTAAGGATATTGCTGCAAAAGTCAGCAGCATTCCCCTGGAAAAGAAAATGGAAGAATGCGCGAAAGTCCAGATTGTAGGCGAGATTTATGTAAGGCGCGATGATTTTGCTGTAGATGAAATTATCGAGTTGTTAAGCAGAAAGAATATTATCGGCAAGGTATCCGGCGTTTCTGAATGGATACATTATCTTGATTTTGTCAGGGAATACGATCTTAAAAAGAGGATCAGGCTTATTAATCCCTTCAAACGTCTGTTCAGCAGAGAGATGAAAGCTTTACTGAAACTTAAGCTGGAAAAGATGTGGAAGCACTGGGTTGAAAGGAAGGTCAAAAGAGCCCTCTCCGCAAGCCATCTGATTCCGCATACTCCCCATAACATGAAGAAGATCATGAATAACACGAGGGAAAATTTCCTTAATCTTGAGCTTAACTCGGAAATCGCCGTTTCGTCCGGTGTTGCGGCAACTGCAATGGAAGAAGGGTATTCAGGCATCATTAATATTTCTCCTTTTGCCTGCCTTATAGGAAGGGTGATTGAAGGCCTTTATTCACCGTGGGCCAGGGAAAAAAGATATCCGTTTATTTCCATCGAAGTCGACGGCAATCTTCTTCCCCCCAATATTATCAACAAGCTGAATATTTTCCTGGTGAATGTTCTCCGCTTCAGGAACAACCCTTCGGCAGGGAACCTTATTGAGGTTCCTGAGGATATCGAACTTCCCAAGGAAAATCAGGGCAAAGAAGAAGAACAGCCGGAGCTGGTCCGCTGACAGGGCTTGTAAAAACAAAGGCTTAAGAATATAGTGCAGACCTATGAGTAAAAATGGAAAAGACTGGGCCCTTGTTACCGGGGCCTCGGGCGGTATTGGGCTTGAATTTGCAAAGCAGCTTGCAGCCCGCGGATATAATGTTATCTGTGCCTCAAGAAATCTGGATAAACTGAAAGCAATATGCATTAATCTCGAAAAGGAATACGGAGTCATCGCGCTGCCTTTAAAAAGTGATCTTTCAAAGACGGGGGCTGCCGAAAAACTGTTCAGCGAAGCAGTAAAAGCGGGTGAAATCGGGATCGTCATTAATAACGCCGGCTCCGCCGTTTTCGGACTCTGCGAAAACCAGAAGGCCGAAGAAATTGAGGCAATGCTTGATCTCAACATAACATCGCTGACCCTGCTGTGCTTAAGCTTTGCCGGATACATGAAAAAACGCGGAAGCGGGTACATTATGAATGTAGGTTCAATGGTTGCATACTGGCCGGAACCGTATCTTGCCTCCTATGCGGCAAGTAAAAGCTATGTTTTGAGTTTTTCAGCAGCCCTGCGTTCAGAGCTTAAAGGTTCAGGCGTTTCCGTTACCTGTGTCCAGCCTGGTTTCGTAAAGACTTCTTTCGATGATAATGCGAAAATCACAAGTGAAAAATACCTGAAGTTTTCATTACGAAATGCTCTTACTGCGGCGAAAGTTGCCCGAACAGGGCTGCGGCTGATGTTCCGAAGAAGACTCTCCGGAATTCCCGGGGTTATCAATAATATTGCGGCATTTTTTAACAGAATGCTGTCAAAACGGATTCAGGCAGCAGTAATTAAAAGTACTATTTTGCGGCTTATTGATGACAAATAAGTCCGGATATATAGTATAATTTCCGGTGTGGAAGGTAAGACGTGAAAAGAAATTTTTCAATTGTTCCCAAGGTTATTGCAAGAAATCCGGGTGTTGCAGCCAACCTGGGAAAATCTTTTTTCAAAATGAATAAAGCGGTTTTTTTTGATAAACACTTCAGAAACGGAAAATCAAAGGTACTTTCATTAATATATTTCAGAATAACGCCCTTATGCAATCTGCACTGTGTAATGTGCGGGCAGCGCGGTGACAAGGGTGTGCTTAAAGGCAGATATGCGCTTGAGGAATCCAAAAAAACAGTATCTCTCCAGAGATACAAGGAACTTGTTGACGAAATAGCTCCGCAGAGACCTGTTTTTTACATGTGGGGCGGTGAACCTTTCATGTATCCGGACTTCATGGACCTTGCTGAATATATCACTTCAAAGAAATGTCCCCTGAGCGTAAATACCAACGGGACTTTTCTTGCCAAAAATGCCGATAGAATTGTAAAAAACAAATGGCATGCTCTTTTTGTTTCTCTTGACGGATTTGAAGAAGTCAATGACAGAATCCGCGGCAAGGGGTCATACCGGAGGGTTGTCGAGGGTTTCCATGCGATAAATGAAGCCAAGAAAAGAAATAACACTCATTTACCGTATATGGGAATTGTATCAACAGTCAACAATATGAATTATGAATATCTGGACCAGCTTGCGCTTGCCGCCAAGGATTTCAATCTGGCCTGGCATATCATAAATCTCGGAACCTATTCCAATGATAAAATCGTAAAAGACCATGAAAAGTTCATGAAGGAAAAACTTGATACGGAAATCAAGTGTCTTGAAGCATACAACACCGGATACAATGAAGGTATTGACGGCCGGAAATTCAAGGAAATCCTGAAAAAAGTACATTCAATTAATAACGGTTATCCGATTATTACTGTTCCCGCAATTAACCCGGATAAAATCGGTGAATATTATGCAGAACTTGAGCACGTTGTAAGGCGCAGGTGCCCCGTGCCCTGGTCGCAGGCCAATATTGATTATAACGGAGATGTCCATTTCTGCGCCGATTATCCCGATTATGTTCTGGGGAATATTAAAGAAGACAAGTTCTGGAATATTTTCAATAATGAAAGAGCGGTCAGATTCAGAAAAGAACTGAAAAAAGCTCCCGACGGTCTTTTCCCGGGATGTATCCGCTGCTATCAGAACATGCTGTTCGGCAGAAGAAAATCCGGGTATTAACTTATTCTTAAAATTATGAAGCAGAAAAGAATTGATCCTGCAACCGCAGGTATCGGTAAAATATTTTTAATTGCAATTACCAGAAGGGAAACCAGCAGGGCTGTATTCAGGCTGATCTGGAAAGTTGCCCGTTATTTTTTCTTCCCGCAGTTTCAGACAAAATTCTGGCCGAAAACACGGCCCGTTGTTTCCGTGGACCATCCTCTTGACCTTAAAATTCCCTTTAAACCTGAATATGTGAACCTGTACCTGACCTTTATTCACGTCTGGATAAAAAGCTGCAAGTTCGTTTATTACATGTTCGGCAAAAAATCACTTCCGTATATCCGGGATTTTGTCAGGCAGATTACCACTCTGTATACAGAAGCTGCAAAGGTATACCTGAAATGTCAGTCTACAACGAACAGGCCCAATTATAAAAAGAACCTGAGATTCAGAATAATCCATACTCTTGATCCGCACCTGCATTGTGTTCCCAGTCTGCATGTGATGATTGTTATTTTCAATTATCTGCAGATGAAAAAAATGATAAATATCCTTAATACCGGTAATGCTGACTGCAGCCGGGAAATTGCCTGGATGCATGATCAGGCTGTTTCGATAAGCGAAAGTGTGCTTTTCGTCAAGCAGCACAGCGTAAACTGTATTCCGGCGGCATTATTCATGCTTACAAAGATACTGGATGATTTCAGCAGGGATGAAGCCCACGGATTTTCTGACAGTTTTTTTACCATAGTCGGCAGGGATCTGGAGGCCAGGGAAGAGATCAGAAAGTTTTTCAGGGATAAATACGATGAATTTGCCGAACAGAAGACAAATGGACGTACTCATGGACAGATAATCCTCGAATTCTTGAAAAAATACTCCACCGAGACTATTCAAAACTAGTATATTCTGATTAAGATTAATACAGACTAAACCGGAGAGTAATTGCAGATGAATTTAGGTGAAGAAAAAAAGAAAGAAGGTCAGAACGGACCTGATAACGGAATGATGGAAAAATTTCTCGAAACCAGATCGGTACTTATTTCAGGAGAAATAAACAAGGAATCGGCTGAGAGGATCATCAGGCAGCTTCTGATGCTTGAAGCTTCCGGAAATGACCCGATAAAGGTGTTTATCGATTCTCCCGGCGGAGATGCTGATACAGGATACGCTGTTTATGATATGATCCGCTTTGTCAGGCCGGATGTTTATACAATCGGCATGGGGCTTGTTGCCAGCGCAGGGGCGCTTATACTGCTGGCCGGTGAAAAGAACAAAAGACTTGCCTTTCCGAATTCCCATTACCTTATCCACCAGCCATTAAGTGGAATACGCGGCGTTGCAACAGAGATAGAAATCCATGCCCGTGAACTTGATAAAATGAAAAAAAGGATCAATACCCTTATTTCAAAGGAAACGGGAAAAGCGCTTGCAGAAGTTGAAAAAGACACCGACCGCGATTACTGGATGGATGCCGAAGAAGCGAAAACTTACGGCCTGGTATCCAAAGTTATTGCAAAAAGAGGGGACCTGAAAATATGAACAGGAATGTGATTGAATCGCGGCTTCAGAAAACGTTTGAGGGATACGATGAAAGCAATGTGCCTGAAGGTATCGGTTTTTACAAGGGAAAGGTCCGTGATGTTTTCTCGACTCCTTCAAGAATGGTAATTAGCACAAGCGACCGTATTTCCGCATTTGACAGGGTATTGGCGACTATCCCTCTTAAAGGCCAGGTTCTTAACGAAACGGCCCTCTACTGGTTTGAACAGATTGAAGATATTGTTGAAAATCATATAATTGAAAGACTTTCCTCAAGAGCTGTCCTTGTTGACCGCTGCGAAGTCCTTCCCATAGAAGTTGTTGTACGCGGATACCTTACGGGTTCCGCCTGGCGCGATTACCAGAAAGGAAACCCGGTTTCAGGCATCGAACTTCCTTCGGGCATGAAAATGAATCAGAAATTTGAAAAGCCTGTGCTTACTCCTTCAACCAAAGAGGAATTCGGCAGGCATGACCAGCCGATATCGTCCAAAGATATTGTCTCCTCGGGGCTTGTGCAGGAAGACCTGTGGCATGAAGTGGAAAAGAAGGCAATGGAACTCTTTGTGAGGGGGACAGAGCTTGCTGCAGCCAGGGGACTCATTCTTGTCGACACAAAATATGAATTCGGCATAAGAAACGGGAAACTTGTGGTTGTGGATGAAGTGCATACACCTGATTCAAGCCGTTTCTGGTACGCGGACACATATCAGGAACTTTTTGATTCAAATTCTCCCCAGCGCAAAATTGACAAGGAATACCTGCGTCAGTGGCTTATGCAGAAAGGCTTCTCAGGTGACGGCGAAGCTCCTGTAATCCCCGATGATATCAGGGTCGAAGTAGCCGCCCGCTACATTCAGGCTTTTGAGGAAATAAGCGGAAGGGAATTTGTTCCTGATGATAAAAAACTTTCCATGGATGAAATAAAGGAAAAACTTTTATAATTTTGTGAAGCAGCGGTTCCTTTTCCGGTGTTTACATAAATATGAAATACTTAAAGATTTTTATTATTGCAGCAGCTCTTTTACTGTTGATACTGTTGAGCTGCTGTTTTTTTTGGGATGATGATCAGATTGTCATCATGACCTGGAACGTTCAGAATCTGTTTGATGATGTCAGCCAGGGCGGGGAGTATCCGGAATTTGATCCTGAATACGGACAGTGGAATTCGAATCTGTATCATCTGAAACTCTGTTCGGTGGCCGATGTCATAACGGACCCGGCATCCGGCGACCCGGACATTGTGCTGCTTCAGGAAATTGAAAACTCTTCGGTTATCGAAACTCTTGCCGGGGTTTATCTGAAAGGGCGCGGTTATGATTCTATTTATGTCAGCGCAGAAGAATACAGCACTGTGCATACAGCAATTCTGTCGCGTTATCCGGTAACAGATATACGCTCCCACAGGATCTGGGGGCAAGAACTTGCCGGCCAGCGCTATATAATGGAATATACAATCCGGATCGGCAAGGAAAGCATAATTATATTTAATGACCACTGGAAATCAAAACTGGGAGATAATACAGATGCCGAAAGGGAAGCAGCAGCTGAAGTACTTTTTTCACGCGTCCTGATCCTTAAAAAAGACTTTCAGCACATTATCGCCGCCGGGGACTTCAACAGTGAATATTGTGAAGGCAGTCCGTTTTTCGCTTTCCGGCAAAATAAGGCAAATCCGCCCCTTGTTTATGCAGAGCCCGAAAACGGTGACGGCACATATGCATACAATGACGAATGGGAAATGATTGACATGTTTCTGGTTCCTCAGTCTCTGTCTGAAGTATTTTCCGGAAATGTCCGGATCATAAACCCTGGCTTTATGCTGAATGATAACGGATACCCGAAATCATTCTCAAGGATAAGCGGTGACGGTTATTCAGACCATCTGCCGGTAAAGGCGGAAATACGGCTGATGCATAATTAAGCCGATCTGCCTGCAATGTCGTGAACGCCGTGCAGGAAAAATAAAATTTATAAAATTATTCTTACGCATAAACAGAATTTAACTAAAAATTATTAATATATCAATATGCTATTAAATAACAATAAAAATATTAAAATACTGTTACGATATTATAAAATATTTTTTATATGTTTTATGTTCACAATAACTAAATTATTGTGAAAAAAAATGTTCTAAAAATATTAAATTGACAAATAAAGTGTTCTTCTGTTACAATACCTGATCGGGTAAAAGCCAAAAACTTACTCAAAGGTCTTGTATCTGGGGTTTTTACCCAGGAGGATATAATGAAAGCAGTAGAGAAAACCTGCAGTTGCGGAACGGACTTGAGTGTTCAGGACCTTCTGCCGCGACTTGGCGGGATTATTAAAGATTACAAAAAAGAAAAGGGCGCATTAATCCCCGTACTGCAGCTTGCACAGGGACTTTTCGGCTATCTGCCGCCGGAAGCGCTTAGAATGATAAGCACAGAACTTAATATCCCCTACAGCGAAGTAACGGGAGTTGTCAGTTTCTATTCCTTTTTTTCAACAAACCCGAGGGGTAAACATGTTATACGTGTCTGTCTTGGAACAGCATGTTATGTAAGGGGAGGAAAGGCTATTCTTGATGCATTAAAAAAGGCATTGAAAGTGGATGTCGGGCAGACAACTGAAGACAGGCTGTTTACGCTTGATGTCGGCCGCTGTTTTGGTGCCTGCGGTCTTGCTCCGGTTGTTATGGTGGACGATGAAACCTACCAGAGGGTAAAACCTGCAAAAATCAGTGAGCTTCTGGATCCATACAGGGAGGAAAGCAATGGCTAAACTGAAAACCGTCAGGGAATTTACGGATTATACGGCTGAACTGAAAAAGAAAAGGCAGACTGAATCAAAAAAATACCAGGAACAGGTGCATGTTTGTGTGGGCGGAGGCTGTCTGGCATCCGGATCACAGGCTGTGGCTGACAGGTTTGCAGAAGTTATAAAGAAAAACAATCTGCAGGACAGGATTAATCTGGTAAATACCGGATGTCTCGGTCCGTGTATTATGGGGCCTGTAGCATATCTGGCTGGTTCTGAAAGATTTCTGCAGGGCATTTCGGCCGATGATGTCGAGAAAATTGTAATGGAAGGGATCGTTAAAGGTGAAAAACTTCCGGAATTCCAGTGTGAAGACCCGGTCAAGAATACAAAATATGAAAAATACTCGGAAATTCCGTTTTTTAACAGACAGACAAGAATAGCGCTCAATAACTGCGGGATTATCGATCCTTTGAAAATGGATGACTATCTTGCACGCGACGGATATGCGGCAGCTGCAAAGGTGCTTACGAAAATGAAGCCTGCCGAGATTCTCGATGAAATGAAGCAATCCGGACTTCGCGGAAGGGGCGGTGCAGGGTTCCCGACTTATTTAAAATGGAAATTTGCCCAGAGCAATGATGCGAAACAGAAATATATCCTGTGCAATGCCGACGAAGGAGATCCGGGTGCCTATATGGACCGGTCTGTACTTGAAGGTGATCCGCACAGCGTAATAGAAGGAATGATAATCGGCGGATACACAATCGGCGCAACAGTTGGTTATATTTATGTCCGTGCAGAGTATCCACTGGCAGTTGAAAGGCTCCAGGAAGCAATTAATCAGGCTGAAAAAGCCGGATTGCTGGGTAAAAATATCCTTGATTCGGGATTTTCATTTCAGCTTGGAATAAGAATGGGTTCAGGCGCATTTGTCTGCGGTGAGGAAACCGCGCTTATGGCCTCAATCGAGGGAAAACGCGGTGAACCCAGACCAAGGCCGCCGTTTCCTGCGGAAAAAGGACTGTGGGCATCACCCACTGTTCTCAATAATGTTGAAACATATGCCAATGTCCCCGGAATTATCCGCAGCGGCGGTAAATGGTTTGCTGCCCTTGGTACGGAAAAAAGCAAGGGAACCAAGGTATTTGCCCTGGCCGGCAGTGTCAAGATTTCGGGGCTTGTGGAAGTGCCTATTGGTACAACTCTCGGCGAGTTGATTTACGATATCGGCGGCGGTGTAAAGGAAGGAAAAAACTTCAAGGCTGCCCAGATCGGCGGACCCTCCGGGGGATGTGTTCCCAAACAGCATCTCAATGTTCCGCTTGATTACGAATCACTCTCCGAACTGGGCGCAATCATGGGTTCGGGCGGCCTGGTTGTAATGGATGAAGACACCTGTATGGTGGACGTGGCCAGGTTTTTTC
>CAZKOK010000023.1:0-4450 GCA_964554355.1 uncultured Spirochaetia bacterium
TCCTGCCTGTAAGGCTTTCTGAGCCAACTCGAAATGGCTGTCATTCGGAGTCATGACTGCAACAACTTCTGCACCGTCTTCCCTTACAGATTCCTTTTCCAGCATTTCCATGACATTTGTATAGGTTCTTTCGGGATCAAGACCGGTTTCCCTGCCTGCCGCTGCCGCTTTTTCGGGGACGGAGGAAAGGACTCCTGCGCAGAGCTGGTAACGGTTGTCCATCCGGGCCGCGCGCCGGTGCATCGCTCCTATAAATGAACCGGGACCGCCGCCGATAACTGCAAGCCTTAACAGTCTGCCGAGTTTTTCAATTACAGGATTTGCATTCATATTATTCCTCCGTAAATAATCGTTGTATAAAATCATAGCATGCCTGATTACTTTATTATATAAATAAATCGATGAATAAGGAGAAACCATGACAAAACCGAAAGATCTTATCCTGATTCTGTTTTTATCACGCAACGGTCGCAAAGATAAAAAAAAGGACGCAACGTGGGATTGAGCTGAATCGTTTAAGTCTCTATCGGATTTTTTTCAGCATCGACAGATCAACTTCAAAGATATTTCTCTGTTCACTGGTTATCAGGAGAGTATCTTCATCTTCAAAGCAGACAGCCTCAATCTGGCCGGCCCTTACCGGCAGATAATAAACGCTTCCCGAGAAGAAGTAATCATTTTGAAAGTCACTGAACACCCAGATGTTTGTGTATGTAATTACAGCCAGCATGCTCATGTCGTCCGAGACTGCAGCGCCGGTTACCGTTCCGTAAATTTTGAAGTCAGTGATTTTTGACGGTTTGAGTATCCGGTCGACATTAAGTGTATCAAAGCGGTAGAGTGTTGTAAAAAAATCACTCCAGTGTTTTGTCAGAAGATAGATTTTGCCTTTAAACCAGAAAACTGCTTCGCAGTCAAAGTTCTGCGTTTCAGGTGTGTCCGAATAATCGGGATAGACATAAAGATAAGTCTTTACATCCCCTTTCATAGTTCCTTTATATGGGTCGGGTTCCGGAAGAATGTAGAGGCTGAATGGCCCTTCCAGGTTATTATTGTTGCCGAAGTCCCCGATTATAAGATTGCCTTCCTCATCAATTGTTATATCTTCCCAGTCGCTGTTTTTTATGCCGGGAATATTGATGCTGTTTTTAAGATCTTTATCTTTTAATGACATCGGGTAGATTGCAGATTTATCTCCCGAGTCGTTATGCAGCCAGTAGATATCCCTGTAAATTCTGCTTTTTGCTATTCCCGAAGATTCACTGATATCCTTGTCCAGTGTTCCCGACGGAGTAAGCATAACGGCCGGCATGATCAGTGATTCGGAATCAACAGGTTTGGATTTGTCTGACAGGCATGAGAAAAAAGAGATGATGAAAAAAAGAAGCACGGCTGTTTTATTCATTGGTAAACCATAATATGGACTCCTGAATAATGTCTACCCTTTCTTTTCTTTCAGAATAATTAGTCCCCTGTCGCCGTCCAGAATGACGTCTGTGCCAGTTTTCAGAACAGATGTCGCTTCACTTACTCCGGCAATGGCTGGAATGCCGTATTCTCTTGCGACAACGCTTCCATGTGTCATCATTCCGCCTATTTCCATTATAAGACCTGCTGCAGACAGAAACAGAGGGGTCCATGCAGGGTCTGTTGCAGTGCAGACAAGAATTTCGCCTGGCATCAGTTTTTCCTTTATCGGATCTTTTATAACTCGTATTCTGCCTTCGGCTGTACCGGGAGAAACGGCGATTCCCGGGATTGTCCTGCTGTCTGAGTTATTTATTATTTTCCGTCCGAAATAGGCTGTTCCGTCCGAGACAAGAAGTCTTGGAAGTTTTGTCCTTTTCATTTCCCTTATGCGCATTGTTTTTCTTGCAATAATCAGGTCTTTGATGTCCTGTCCATGGAAGTTTTTCCATTCAGTCATGTCCAGGAAAAACACATCACCGGGATCATCAATTATTCCTTTTTCCGTAAGGTCTTTCCCGCATGCAAGATACTTTTTTCTGAATTCTCCCAGAATATTTATAAAGAAAAATTTCGGCATTTCCCTGAAACCGCCGAGGGTCCGGGCCCTTTCGCTGAAAAACCGTATAAGCCGGGAAGAAATGTGCTTCCGGCCGTTATTTCGGAAAGCTTCTTTCAGTTCTGAACAGGACTTATCGGCGATTATTTTTCCCTTTTCAAATGCATGCAGAGGTGAAGATTCCTCGGGTACTGAAAGATAATTTTTTACTATCTGAAACAGCGGGGCCCGGTTTTCATTCCAGCGTATATTGATTATATCAATTTCCCCGATACACCTGTTTCCGTATTTATCAAGAAAATCCCTGATATCACTGAGAGTCTCTGCAGTGAAACCGTTCTGCTTGTATATATTATCAAGCGTCTCCGGATCATTCGCGATGAAAAGCTCTTTTGAAGCGCTGCAGGACCTGATTTTCATACTCAGGTTCCATAATTCAATATCCATTTCGATTGTTATATTATTTTTCTGTCCTCTGGTCAGGTCTGCAATGAGTTTTTCAATATTATCCGGATGTCCGGGAATTCTGGACAGGGCCTGTAACGGGATCTGTCCCGACGCGACACAGGCAATCAGAAAAGGCAGTATTTTCAGTGCTATTTTCTGCTGCAGGGCAATTATGAATTCAGATACTTCGCCGATATCGTCAGTTTTGGAAAAACTTTTCTGCACTTTTTCCAGTAATCGTTTCTGTTTTTTTCCAATCCTTCTTCGAAGTGTATGAGGTGACAGCAGATTGCGGATATTATTGGACATCAGCATGACTGCAGCCGGGACAAGTTTGAGGATCTTTCCAATGGAAAAGCGTTTGTTTTCAGATTCTGCTTCCGGCCGGGCATAGAGTTCATCGATATAGTCAGTCACCGAAGGTTCCAGTGCTGTCAGAATTATGTTGATTATTTTTCTCAGTTTCTTATTCCTGAAAAACGGTGTAATGCTGACAAACAGTCTTTCGCCTGCGGCAATCATCGAATTGCTGTGGCCGCTTTGGTACCGGATTCCAAGGCTTTTTCCGACGGCTTTTGCTATCTGAAGAAACATGTCCCTGCCCAGGGGCGAGAAGGGATGCGGAAATCCCTGCCATGAGCTGAATGACAGCCAGATCCGGAACCCGTCATTATCGCCTTTATCCGGAAGCGGGTACAGTGATGTAACTGGTCGTGACTGAAGAATATACAGTTTATTGCCGTGGAATGCCCATTCAATGTCCTGGGGGAAAGAATAAAGATTCTGGATTCTGCTGCCTTCATCCACCAGTGTTTTTATCTGTTTTTCGTATAATGCTTCTTTTCCGGTATGCAGGTTTTCCTTTAATTCCGGTTTTCTGCCTGATTTGCTTTCAAGCAGTATTTTCTTTGATCCGATTATTCTGTTTATGATTTCTCCGCTTCTTTTGCATATATAATTGTCCGGCTCAACCTGGCCCGATACAAGCGTTTCTCCCAGACCGAATACTGCATCAATTACTGTTTCATCCCTTTTCCCGGTAAGCGGATTTGCAGTAAACATTACTCCGGAGCTTTCACTCGGCACCATCTTCTGAACAACAACTGCAAGTTTGACATTTTTATTTTCGATTTCATTCCGGTTTCTGTAGCCGATTGCCCTTGCAGTCCAGAGACTGGCCCAGCATTTTCTTACCGAATCCAGCAGATCCTGCTCTCCGTTTATTCCCAGATAAGTGTCCTGCTGGCCTGCAAATGACAGATGGGGAAGGTCTTCGGCAGTTGCAGATGACCGTACCGCAACATCGGCAGCGGAATTTCCGTTTTTCAGCCTGCGATATGCTGAAAGGATACTTTCCCTGATTCCTTCAGGTACCGGGTGGCTGGTGAAAAGTTTCTGTATTTTCTGCGATATTTTTTCAAGCTGCAGGGAATCAGGATTTTTGTATGAC
Organism: uncultured Spirochaetia bacterium; assembly: GCA_964554355.1. Taxonomy (GTDB): domain Bacteria; phylum Spirochaetota; class Spirochaetia; order CAZKOK01; family CAZKOK01; genus CAZKOK01. Next base: position 3,924 of record CAZKOK010000023.1, read on the forward strand.
CTGATTATAGAATCAATTTTTGTGCCTATGCCGGCAGATTCTGTAAAATCCGTATATGCTTTCGTTGTAAGGCAAAAGCCGTCGGGTACATTGAACCCGGATTTCTTAAGTTTACCGAGATTCAGACCTTTCCCGCCGGCAATTGCCAGATCGCCTTCATTGATATCTTCCAGAATACGGATATATTTTTCTTCTGATCCTGTTTTCATTTTTTACTTCCTATTCCGTTGAGTAAAATCTCCATCATAATATCCGCAGTCTTTCCGGGGTCTCCCTGAACATTTCCGCCAAACATCGTATTTGCGAAATTTCCCTGGATCATTTTCATGATAATCAGACCGGTTTCATTGGGATCGGTTTTTCTGAAAACACCTGAACGGATTCCGTCTTTTACTGTCTGGGCAAGAAATCTCTGGAATTTTCCGAAGAAAAATCCCATGTCTGATTTCATTTCCTTCCATATTTCAGGCAATTCTCTTCGTATTATCTGGAAAATGTCTGTAGACTCGTGCAGGATCTTTACGCTT
>CAZKOK010000023.1:4460-15190 GCA_964554355.1 uncultured Spirochaetia bacterium
TTTCCTTTATTACCGTCCTGATTCTCTCTGCAGGATCACTTACGGATGGAAGCTGTTCCAGAAATGATTGCATGGATTCAGTGCTTTTTCGGTTAAGGGCGGTAATTATTGCTTTTTTATCAGGAAAGTGGTGATAGATGGTTGCTTTTCCGATCCCTGCCTTTTCGGCGATAAGCCTTATCGATGCAGCTGTGTATCCATGCGAAAGGAAAAGGGCAAGGGCTGCATTAAGTATGTCGTTTCTTGTATCATTCTTCATGTTTCGACCGACCGTTCGTTCTGGTTTTAAGATAACACTTTATTGCAGATTTTTCAAGAAGATCTTTGAATAAAAAATTAAATGGTTTTGCCGATAAGGTTCAGAAATTCAAGCCGTGTACTCTGGTCGTTATGGAAACTCCCGAGGACCGAAGATGTCGTCATAAGCGAGTTCTGTTTTTCAACGCCGCGCATCATCATGCACAGGTGTTTGCATTCCATTACAACTCCGACGCCTTCGGCCTCTATGTGGTCCATTACAGCCCTGGCGATCTGTCTTGTAAGCCTTTCCTGGATCTGAAGACGGCGCGAATATATCTCGCTGATTCTGGCCAGTTTCGAGACCCCAAGCACTTTGGTTTTGGCAATATAGCCTATATGGACCTTTCCGTAAAAAGGGAGCATATGGTGTTCGCACAGACTGAATACTTCAATGTCCCTTACAATTATCATATTGTTTGCTTCGGATTGAAATACGGCGCCGTTTATGATTTCTTCAGGGGTCTTGCGGTATCCGGAGGTCAGGAATTCCCATGCTTTTGCGACTCTTTCGGGCGTTTTTAAAAGCCCTTCTCTTTCAGGATCTTCTCCGATTTCTATCAAAAGCTGACGAATCAGATCTTCAACTTTTTTCAGGTCCATTCAGATACTCCTTTTCCAGTACTGCCTTAAGTCCGGACAGCCGGTATTTTCCTTTAAATCCAAGAGACTTTTTCAGAGTGTTTTCAAGACCGTTTATTTTTATCCGGGGTTCAATTTCCAGAAGAGGTCCGTAAACAAAATCCCTTCTTCTGACTGTATCATCCACGATTTTACCGTCAAATACAAGTATGTCGAGGTCGATTTCCCTTGCCGCATACCTGTCTTCACTCCTCCGTCTGCCCAGCAGATATTCAATCCGCCGCAGATATTCCTTAAGGGTTGTTTCCGCAAGTTCTGTCTCAATCTTCCAGACGGCATTTATATAATGAGCCTCCTGCCTGTTGTTAAGCGGGGGAGTGATTATATGCGAAGAAAAAGCCAGAATCCTGCACTCAGAGGCAATCTCTGCTGCTGCCCTGCGTATATTTTCTTCAGGCTGAATATTTGATCCGATCCCCAGGAATACAGTGTGCATATGCGGGTCCTAACCGTTTCTGCTTCTTAAGACTTCCACCCCTACTGTTCTTGCAAAGCGCAGGGCTGCCGGTTTCTCTACCAAAACGCGTGCTTTCAGGACCCTTTCATTTTCAAGACACAGCTTTGCAATCTCGGAAGCCATTTTTTCAATAAGAAAATATTCCGATTTTTCAACAAGTTTTATAACGTCCTGCTTGATCTTTTTATAATTTACAGTGTCCCCGATATTATCGCTATTACCTGCCTCTCTCAGGTCCGCTTCCATGGTTATATTGATAACCACGTCCTGCTTATTGGTCCTTTCATCATCATTGATCCCGATGATGCAGCGCAGCAGGAGGTCTTTAATATAAATTTTATCCGCTTCAAATCCCATATGTCTGTCCCTTTATGTGCCGTCCGCCGTCAACATAAATCACCTGACCTGTTATAAAACTGTTTTTCAGAAGGAAAAGGACAGCATCCGTTATGTCCGAAAGCGTTCCGGTTTTTTCAAGCGGATTACTCTTTTTATATTTTTCAAGATAAGATTCATCTTCTCCCGGAGGCGGAAGAATAAGCCCCGGAGCAACTGCATTTACCTTGATCCCGGGCGCATACCCGATGCTCATCATTCTGGTTATGGCGAACAGGTCTCTTTTACTCAGGTGGTATGAGAAATGCTCTTTGTCGTAATCATTCATTCGGGCGTCAAGGAAATTTATAATGTCGCCGCTTTTACAGTTTCCAGCAAATGCCCGGGAGAGGGCAAACGGCGCCCAGCTGTTTACCAGTGAGTTCTTGATGATGCTTTCGAAATCTGCAGATTTTAGATTATCAGCAGAGAATATCGAAGCGGAATTAATAAGAATATCGATCCTGCCGGCCATTTTAAGTGCTTTTATAAAAAACGGCTCAATTTCATTTTCATTTCCGAGATCGGCCCCCGCAGTCCAGGCATTGACACCCGAAGCCGTGATAAGCGATGCCAGTTCTTCGGCTTCTTTCTGCGACTTGTTGTAATGGATTACAATATCGGCGCCCGCCTGTGCAAGCGCTACGGCGCAGGCCCGGCCTATCCTTTTTGCCGCTCCTGTAACTAAAGCTGTTCTGCCTTCCAGGAAATCTTTTCCAATCACATGTAAATGTTAATACTAATTTGAGAGTTAGCCAACCTGAAAATTTTAAATACAGGATCACAGAGAAGGCAGAGGACACAAAGAACTGATTACGGGGAACAATCTGTCATTCCTGCTCCTGAAGGATATTGACTTTACACAATTAGATGTGTAAAATATTACACACGGGGGAATATTATGGCAACAAATCTTGCTATTGATGATAAACTTCTCACTAGCGCTCAAAAAATCGGAGGCCTGAAAACAAAGAAAGAAACTGTTTCAATTGCACTTAAGGAATTTATTCAAAGAAGAAAGCAGGAGGAAATCATTCAACTTTTTGGAACAATTGATTATGGAGATTATGATTATAAAAAACACAGGTCGGAATAATGAAAGTTATAGCTGATACTTCGATCTGGTCGATAGCTTTGAGAAAAAATAACAATAAGGCCGCAGATATTATCACAGAACTTAAAGAGCTTATTAATGAACTCAGGATTGTTATGATTGGCCCCATAAGACAGGAATTATTATCCGGAATATCCAATGCTCAAAAATATAAACAGCTGAAAGAAAAACTCAGCTATTTTGATGATCTTCAACTATATACTGAATATTTTGAATATGCAGCTCAGTTATCAAATACCTGCAGAAGTCATGGTATTCAGGGTTCACATACTGATTTCTTCATCTGCTCTGTTGCTGTAAAGAATTATTTACCTATTTTAACATTTGATAAGGTTTTTTTTTATTACAGGAAATATATTGATATTCAATTATATCAAAAAAGAAAATAGTGACCTGAATTTGTATTCAGCCTCTTCGCGGTCTTCGTGCCCTTTGCGGTTTGCCTCTGTACCCCGATTTTCCAGAATGCCCTCCGCCTTTTTCTTCGGCCCTGACTATCGTAAATGAATTGTGCTTCTTTTTACCTGAAAATTGAGCAAGAATGATCTCTGCTTCCTTAAAAGGCACTGTCATGAATGAAAAATTCTCATAGATGTCGATTTCCTGAATAAGCCTGGATTTGACGCCGGTCTGTCTTTCTATTAATGAAGCAAGCATTGCCGGTTTTATCCTGTCGCGTTTGCCGAGGGTTATAAACAGCCGGCATTTCCCGTCCGGAGAGAGTCTTTCCGGTTTTTCGCGGCTGACTTCCTTTATATTCCGGTAGCGTGCCGAGTCAAACTGGTCCGAGAACCCGAGTTTGAGTACTGCGGCCATGGCTTCGGCCGGGTCGCTTTCGGCAAGGATCTCTTCGGCCAGGTCCCTGTAGACATCATGTTCTCCGGTATTAATAACATCTCCGATGTTCTTTCTGAGCCTTTCCTTTTTGATGCTGATTATTTTATCGACTTCCGGGACCTGCTCCTTTCTGATTTCGGTTTTAGCCATGCGGCGGATCATTGAAAGTCTGCGGTATTCATCGGGTGTTACGAATGTGATGGCCGTCCCGGCTTTTCCGGCGCGTCCCGTTCTTCCGATCCTGTGCACATAGGATTCCGGATCATGGGGGAGTGAATAGTTGATGACATGGGTAAGGTCAGTAACGTCTATTCCGCGTGCGGCGACGTCGGTTGCGGCCAGCACTGTCAGTTTTTTATTGCGCAGGGCTTCGAGGATTTCTTCGCGCTTGCCCTGGGAGAGGTCGCCGTGCAGGGCTTCGGCGTTGTAGCCGCGGTCGGCAAGATGGCGCGCAGTTTTATCGGCATCCACTTTTGTTCTGCAGAAAACAATGCCGTAAAACTGTTCTTCGGAATCGATTATCCTGGTCAGGGCTTCGAATTTGTCCCTTTCACGTATTTCAAAATAAATCTGATTGATAAGCTCTGTAGTAAGTTCCGCGTTTTGCGCCTTGATAATTTCCTGAACGGGCATGAATTTTTTTGCCATCTGCATGATGCGCTGCGGCATTGTTGCCGAGAACAAAAGCAGCCTTCTTTCTTTTCCGCAGAAGGTCAGGATCTGTTCGATGTCCTCGATAAATCCCATATTCAGCATTTCGTCGGCTTCATCAAGCACGCAGTACCTGATCTGATCCAGGCTGAAGGTTTTCCGTTCGAGATGGTCGATCAGTCTGCCCGGCGTTCCGACAACAATGTCAGCACCCTCCCGGATCTGCTTTTTCTGTATGGCGTACGACTGTCCGCCGTAGATCGCCACGGCTTTTAGTTTTTTACTCATGGTCAGGCTGTTGATTTCTTCGGTGACCTGCAGCGCAAGCTCCCGGGTCGGGGTTACCACCAGCGCCGAGATTGAGTCATTTGTATGTTCAAGTTTTTCCAGAAAGGTCAGAGCGAATACAGCAGTCTTGCCGGTGCCGGTCTGGGCCTGGGCGATGATGTCCCTGTCCGAACCAAGCAGGAGCGGAATGGCCAGTTCCTGAATAAGCGTTGGCTCTTCAAAGCCTTTTGAGTCTATTGCTTTTAGGGACAGGTCCGAAAGACCGAGTTCCCTGAATGTTTTCATATATTTATCCTGTATTCAGGGATTCCCCTGTTATATTGTGAATTGCGGCTTCAGTGATCTGTATGGATTAGTGAATTATAAAGACGCCTGGCGCATTATGACCGGGATTGCAGAAAAAGGCAAGCGGATCAGTTGAAATCGGTCCTGAAAGTCTGTGACTTTCAGGTGAAATATTGACTTCGCATTTTTATCTTTTATCATTAAGTACAGGCTGGAGGCTGAAGTTTCGGGAAGCATAAACGAAATAAGCGGAAGGATTGATGTTGTTTTCGGTCAGGCTTCGGAAAGTGAAAAGACTGCACGCAAGCTTTCGGAAATCGCGGATTCCGGTTCCGGACCATAGCAAACAACAGCTTTCAGAACATTCAGGAAATCGGCAGCCTTGTGAACAACAGCCGTGATGCCGGACACATTCTGGACAATATCCCGAAAACTGAATGACCAGCTTAAGCAGGCGACTTTCCTGAGGGAATGCCTCGATGAACTGAAGTCCGTGATGATGGCGACATCAAAACCCGCCGGGGACCTTTATTCACTTCTGAATGAGGCGTAGGCACCGAGAATATTGCCAGGGAAATCTTCTCTTCGCATGAATATTTTATTATTCTTGTTGCATAAAAAGAAATGAATCAGCCGAAAAGAGGTGTGGAAATGAAATTGACCGGTGAAACAGCTTTAATTACAGGTTCGACAAGCGGAATAGGGAAGAAAACAGCAGCGATTCTGTTAAGGGAAGGCTGCCGGGTTACAGTCTGCTCCAGAAGCATAGACAAAGTACAGAAAACACTTGCTGAGTTTAAGCCGGAGTATGGTGACAATGTTCAGGGAATTGTCTGTGATGTTTCAAAGCCTGACAGCGTCAGAAAAGCTGCCGGGTTTACCGCTGATACCTTCGGTTCCCTGCGTATTCTGATAGCCAATGCAGGAATCTCGCCTATTTACGGGCCGTTTGAATTTCTTTCTAAAAATCAGGTCAAAGATCTCGCAGATAAAATCATCGATATCAATCTCAAGGGGACTTTCAATTCAGTTGCTGCAGTTCTGCCTTATATGCGGAAACAGAAATACGGCAGAATCATTACGCTTACAGGAGGCGGAGCTTCCCGGCCGACCAGGAATTTCACTCTTTATTCAGCATCAAAAGGAGGAATTGCGGCTTTTTCCAGATGTCTTGCAGCCGAATTGAAAAATACAGAAGATGATATAAAAATAAACATCTTTCAGCCCGGTCCCATGAAAACGGACCTGAACCGGAAACTCACTCTTGTCAGCGGATGGAGAGAGGAGGAAGCATTTCATAAGCAGTGGGAAAAACTGTTTGATTCGGTGGACCTTGATATCGAAAAATGCTGCCGCAGGATACTGCCTCTTGTCAGCCCGGAATGCAAAGCAAACGGGAAGGAGTTTACAGGATTTTCACTGATTGGCATGCTTCCAAAACTTTTTAAAGTACAAAAGATAATGAAGAGTCTGTAAAAACAGGAAATATACTGTATATTTATTCGTGATATTCGAAATCCAATTCGTGTAATCTTCGTGGTTCAGTTCGAGAAAAGCGTGTGGATCTCCTTTTCCGAAAATTTATAAGTCGAATTGCAGTTAAAACAGGTTGTTTTCAATGGAAAATCCTTGTATTTCAGGATACTCATCTTTTCACTGTCTGAAATAGAGGAGAGGAAAGCCGAAAAGCGTTCCTTGCTGCATGAGCAGTAAAATTTTATTTCCTGTTCTTCTGAGTATTCCGGTCCAAAAGCCGAAAAATGATTTTCGATAAAGTCTTTCCTGCTGTTTCCTGCAGCGAAATATTTGCCAAGTGAAGGCATCTGTATTATTTCATTTTCAATCTTTATAAGCGCATCATCTCCGGCTTCGGGTATGGCCTGAAGGAAAAGCCCGCCGGCACCTGCAATTTCGCCTTTTTTATCAAAGAATACGCTCAGGATAACGGCTGTGCGGATCTGCTCGGAGATGTGAAAGTAATGCACAAGGTCCTTGGCCAGTGTGCCGTGTTCAAGCATTACCTGCCCTGTAAACGGGTTGCTGTTGCCCGCAATATGTTTTGTAATGGACAGGAAACCGGGACCGTAAAACGGAGACGTATCGAAGCTGTCCAGTTCGTAATCGATACCGAGATTTGATTCTTTCAGATAACCCCTGATATCCCCGGCAGCATTAACTTCAACACTCAGACCCCTGACCGGTCCTCCGCACTCAACCGAAAGCACTATCCTGTCTTCACCCTTGAGCATCCTGGAAATCAGACCTGCTCCCAGATAAGCATGCCCGAGAATCAGACTTTCCATAATCCCGAGTTTATGATTGGCCCTCATCCGGCTTACCATTTCAGTGCCGTTTAAAAGCGCCCCGCGGATACCGTTATTTTCAAGCATAAACAGCGACATCCCGTCCGGCTCAATGAGTGAAAGATGCGCTGTGAGATCTTTTGATAAAGGCTGTGAGAGCATTTTATATTCTCCAGTGCTTTGGTATGAAGAACTTACAGATTTTCGGGGGAAATGTCTACGGAGGGAAATTATGAATTATGAAATGGGGACAGACCCGCGAAACCGGTTTGGCGGTCATGTAAAAAACCGCAAAACTTTTTCGTGTTCTTCTTACTCTTCGTGGTAAATAAAATATATCATACCCCCTAAAACCCGTATGGAAACCTGATAAACTTTCACTCAAACCTTTCATAATTCATAATTTATAATTTATAATTGTATTCACCATGCTTGATATGTCCGGATGGGATATTAAAGACCGTAAAGTCCTCGATGTGATGAAAAAGGTTCCGCGTGAACTGTTTGTGCCTGAGTCCCAAAGATATAATGCAGATGGGGATTATCCGCTTCCGATCGGTTTTGGGCAGACTATTTCTCAGCCTTATATTGTGGCCTATATGACTGAAAAGCTTGATATCGCCGAAAATCACAGGGTGCTTGAAATCGGTACGGGCAGCGGATATCAGGCCGCAGTCCTCGCTGAACTCTGTGCCATGGTTTATTCAATCGAACGGATAGAAAAACTTGCAAAACTTGCGGGGGAGGTCCTGAAAAGGCTTGGATATGATAATGTCCGGCTTAAAACCGGAAACGGCCGTAAAGGCTGGCCCGGCGAGGGGCCTTTTGACAGAATTATTGTAACAGCTGCACCCCGTTCAGTCCCGAAACCTCTTACTGAACAGCTTAAGCCCGGCGGCAGAATGATCATTCCCGTAGGAGAAGTTCAGGGGATTCAGTATCTTGTTCTTGCCCGAAAGGATGCTGAAAATTCACTTCAATATGAAAATCTGCTTCCTGTGCGTTTTGTTCCTCTGGTATAACAGATACCGGTACATTAATGAATAAATATACGGAAATAATAAGATTTTATAGAAAAATCATGATTTAGCGCAGGATATTTTTCCTTTTTTGTTCATAAAGGCACTTGAAAACTCTCCGCTGAATTCGTATAGTCATATGTGTTTGAACTGAATTTATATGCTTCAAATGCTATATCCGGATGAGGCAGTTAAAAAAATCCGGGTATATGGTCTTTAGGAGAATAATGTGATATATCAGGGTTTATCTCTAATGGCATTGGGCATGGGTATAGTTTTCTCATTTTTGGTCATACTTATTGTATCGATGCGTGTATTGAGTTTCGTAATCAACAGGTTTTTTCCTGAAAAAGAGGAAGAACAGGCTCTTTCCGGTCCGTCAGGCGGGAATGACGCACAAATCGCTTTGGCCATTGCTGCCGCCAGGCGTTATGCGAAGTGACAAACTACAGAACTTAGTATTGAAAGGATGAAATGATGAAGAAACCAGTTAAATTTATGGTTACCGCTTTCCGTGACGGATTCCAGTCTGCGTTCGGTGCCAGAGTTTTTACCAAAGATTTTCTCCCGGCAGTCGAAGCAGCCGTTCACGCGGGGATGAACCATTTTGAAGCAGGCGGAGGCGCACGCTTCCAGTCTCTCTATTTTTACTGCAACGAAGATGCTTTCAGCATGATGGACCAGTTCCGCGCGACAGCAGGAAAAGATGCAAATCTGCAAACCCTGGCAAGGGGCGTGAATGTTGTCGGTCTTGATTCCCAGCCGCGGGATATCATTAAAATGCATGCAGCCCTTTTTAAAAAACACGGGATTTCATCAATCAGGAATTTTGATGCACTTAACGATGTAAATAACCTGATTTACTCAGGTCAGTGTATTGTTGATGCGGGCCTGAAGCATGAAATAGTTGTTACAATGATGGAGCTTCCTCCCGGATGCGAAGGCGCACATACTCCTGAATTTTATATTGATACCCTGAAAAAACTGATGACTGCAGGTGTTCCCTATGATTCGGTATGTTTCAAGGATGCTTCCGGCACATCAGCGCCGCAGAAAGTGTATGAAACCATCAAACAGGCAAGAAAACTTCTCGGTCCTGATATGAATATCGTATTCCATTCACATGAGACCGCAGGCGTAAGTATTCTTCAGTACAAACTGGCCCTTGAAGCCGGCGCAAGCCAGATTGACCTTTCCCTGGCCCCGACATCAGGCGGAACCTGTCAGCCTGACGTTGTTACAATGTGGCACGCGCTGCGCGGCACCAATTTCGATCTCGGTATCGATATCGACAGGGTCATCGAGGCAGAAAAGGTCTACAAGGAATGCATGGCCGACTACTTTGTTCCGCCTGAAGCAACTGCTGTTGAGCCTATCATACCGTTTGCGCCGATGCCGGGCGGGGCCCTGACAGCGAATACACAGATGATGCGTGATAACGGAATTATGGACAAATATGAAGAAGTTATACATAACATGAGCGAAGTCGTAAAGCGCGGAGGTTTCGGTACTTCTGTTACGCCTGTTTCCCAGTTCTATTTCCAGCAGGCATTCAACAACACAATGATGGGTCCCTGGAAAAAGATCGCCGAAGGTTACGGAAAAATGGTCCTCGGTTATTTCGGAAAGACTCCTGTTGAACCGGATCCGGAAATCGTAAAGCTTTCCCGGGAACAGCTTGGTCTTGAACCGACAACTGATCTGGTTGTTGACATTAACGACCGCGATCCCGATAAAGGGGCTGCCCCCGCTAAAAAAATGCTTGAAGAGGCCGGTCTGCCGCTGACAGACGAAAATATTTTTATTGCTGCAACCTGTAAGGAAAAGGGTATCACATTCCTTAAGGGCGAGGCAAAAACAGGCGTCAGAAAGATTGATAAAAACGCTGTAAAATCAGAAGGCGGTTCAGCTGCTTCTGCATATACAGTTGAAATCAATAACAGGAAATTTGCTGTTGAATTTGACGGGGACAGGGCAACCGTAAACGGCATCAGTTATGCATATTCGGTAAGCGAAGGTGTCGAATCGGGAGGCGCTGCTTCGGTCAATGCATCAGCAAAAAGCCATTTTTATGTAGAAGCCCCGATGCCCGGACTTATCTTAAGACTCAATGTATCTCCCGGCGACACGGTCCGGGATGGCGACCTGCTTCTGGTAATGGAAGCCATGAAGATGGAAACTGAAGTTCATGCTCCTGTTGCGGGCACGATCGACAGTATTCCCGTATCGCAGGGTGATCAGAAAAAGGCCGGCGATGTGCTGGTTGTAATCAACCAGTAGGTGGATAATATGAATTTAGTTGAAGGTTTTAATAAACTCTGGCAGAGTACCGGGATATACGGTTTTCTGCAGGAAGGCGGCTGGGGAAACCTTGTAATGATAGCAGTGGGCTGTCTGCTGATTTTTCTGGCGATAAAAAAGGGATTTGAACCTCTTTTGCTGATTCCGATCGGTTTTGGGGC
>CAZKOK010000024.1:0-15108 GCA_964554355.1 uncultured Spirochaetia bacterium
CCTTCTGGAGAATTACACCGATTTCTGGTTCAGGCAGAACAGGCTGTATGCCGGTACCTACAGGATGCTTGCTGAATTAAGCGTCAATCCTGCAGTATTTATTCTTTCAACCAAAAAAAGCAGCTATATCGGCGAAATTCTGGCCAGAGAGAAGACAGAATGGCCATATGAACGCATTTTATTTTCTTCATCAGGGGAGAAAATCCAGGTGATTGAGTCATATCTGAATAAAAATGATACTGCTGTCCTTATCGATGATCAGGCCGAGTATTTTACCAGGCATCCCCGGATCAGTTTTATCCTTGCAAAATGGGGCTATGTTTCTGATTTGAAAAAAGCATCAGTAAAAGCGGACAGGGTAATAAGTCTTGATGAATTCGGAGACTGTGTCTCGCCCTGGATTATTCGGAATTATGAAGAAGAAGGCCGAACTCTTCCTGGCTGACAAGATCTTCCGAAGAAATCGCGGAATCCACGCTTAAAAGGGTTTTTTTAATCCCGGCCAGTTCATCCTGCTGATAATTGCGGATCTCTGAAAACTTTGTCATGAATTGTTCCTGAAAAAAAGATGCTGAAATCGGTTTATTTATTATCAGCTCAAGAACTTCCAGGTACTGGACTGTGCTGACCATCAGCGATCTGAGAACTTCAGGTCTCTTGATCAGCTGGTCATTTTCCATCAGGTTGGAATACATTCTTCTGAGCGCAGCATCTACAAAAAGAACATCTTCCGTAATTTTATCGGTAAAGTATTCATTGTCAATTTCTACCGAATAGCCCCTTTTAAGGCTTTTTATAATTTCACGTATGTAAAACAGATTGTCATCATAATGTATTTTCTTTGCCATATTTTTTTATCGGAGTTTTTCTTTCTTAATATTAGAAAGAGTATTGAAAATATATATGATGTGTGATACAACTAATAATAGGTTGAATCACACAACGATAGCAGGGGGTTATATGATTGTTATGTCTGACAGGCTTGAAAAACAGGGAATGAACAAGTTTATAGCCTTGAAGGAATCTGAAAGAGATGAAAATCCGGAATATGAAGTACTGGACTTAAGCATCGGCGAACCGCCGTCAGGTCCCGGGCAGAATATCTGCAGAATGCTGTTTGAAGAAGCATTGGTGCCCGAAAACCGCCTTTATGCAGACAACGGGAACATAAAATTCGCGGAAACAGCCGGCACTTATTTCAGGGAAACATATAACTGTAAAAAAACCGGTCTTGATTTTCTGCCGGTGATAGGGGCGAAATCGGCACTTGCCATGATTCCTGCTGCATTTATAAATCCGGGGGATTACTGTATAATGCCGGATCCTGCATATCCTGTACTTGGGACCTGGAGCCGGTACCTTGGAGGAAATGTATTCAATATACACCTTACACAGAAGAACAATTATTATCCTGATTTTCAGAATATTCCGGCTGATATATGCCGAAAAGCAAAACTTTTTTATCTGAATTATCCCAACAACCCCACGGGACAGATTGCGGGCATTGATTTTTTCCATGCTGCTGTGGACTTTGCCCGCAGCTGGAACATTCTTGTTATTCAGGACTGCGCATACGGAGAAATACTGCGTCCAGGAACAAATCCTTTAAGCATTTTTTCTGTTTCCGGCTCGGAAAAGTGCTGTATTGAAATACATTCGCTTTCTAAAACCAGAAACATGACAGGCTGGCGCATAGGATTTGCAGCAGGTACCAGAGAGATCCTCGAACCTTTACGGATTATAAAAAGCAACACTGATTCGGGACAGTTTATTCCGATTCAGCTTGCAGCAGCACAGGCACTGTCCGGCCGGGGCCTGATAGACCGCATGAACCTGCTTTATACAGAAAGACTTGAAAAGACTTCGGAAATACTGAACAGGACCGGTCTGAAAGCGGCGGTCCCGCCCGGAACCTTTTATCTGTATATTCCGGTACCGAAAAATGAGAAATCCGGGGCCTCTTTCAATTCGGCAGATGGCTTCTGCATTTTCCTGAAGAAAAAGACGAATATAATCGCCATACCCTGGGGCGATCATTTCAGGCTTTCGCTGACTTTTCCTGAAAAAGAATCCGGTGACGGATGGTTTTACAGGGAGCTTGAAAGGCGGCTTGGCGGATTCAGGTTTTCCGGTAATATGGAATAAATTTCAATCCACAGAGGGCACAGATCACGAAGATAAACCTTGCTGATATTATATGCATTTCGGGAGTATTGATTTTCCGGACATTTCGTAACCTATGGGTTCTTCGTGTCCTTTGTGGTTATATATTGTATATTTACTGATAAATTGCTGCACAGGAACTGCTGTAATCATTATTTGCACAATGAGGTTTCCCGGTATATCATTAACAGATGATTTCCAGGCTTGATTCGGGCGGACTTATTTTTAATTATAAATGCACTGCTGCCTGCAGACACTGTCTGTACGCGAGTTCACCGAAGCGTGACGGCAGATATATGGATAAGGATATTCTTTCAGGAATTCTTGATAAAGCCGGTGAGCTGGGATGCAATTCCTTTCACATCGGAGGCGGTGAACCGTTCCTGAATTTTGAAAGGCTTCTGGAAAATATCAGGGTGATGAGTGAAACCGGCACCGGTATAGAATATCTTGAAACGAATGCGTCATGGGTAAAGGATATCGATTCTGCATCCGAAAAACTGACAGAGCTCAAAAAAGCCGGATGCTATACTGTTATGATTTCCGTTTGTCCGTTTCATACTGAATTCGTGCCCCTGATAAAGGCGGATACGCTTATTGAGGCCTGCCGGAAATGCGGAATGCAGATGTTCCTCTGGCAGGAACAGTTTTATCACGAACTGAAGCGCCTGGATCCTGAAAGAACCCACAGTTTTGAAGAAATGGAGTCTGTTTTCGGCGGGGATTACCTGATGAACTCGGCACGACGGTTCGGCCTTAACATGAACGGCAGGGCCCTGCTTACGTTTAAACCTTACCTGAAACATTATTCTTCCGAAGAAATAATCAGACAGAATCCGGGACCGTGCACTGAACTCAGGTCTTCGATGCATTTTCATATTGACTGTTACGGCAATTATGTACCACCGGGATGCATTGGACTGGCTGTGAATTTTCAGGATCTGGGTTCTAAATCAGATTTTGTGAAATATCCCTGTATTGCGATGTTGCTGGATCAGGGAATCGACGGCCTTTATCATTACGCAGTTTCTGAATACGGCTTTGAGGAATCAGAGATTGGATATGTCAGCAAGTGTGATTTATGCTCCGAAATCAAATGCTGCCTGAAATTAAAAATCAAACCTGTCAAGTCAGACGAACTTGTTCCTGATGATTATTATCGGGAAATTTTTCCTGCTTTGATGTACACTGATTAGGGATGGTAATGTAAAAGAAATAATCAATGACCATCTTTACTGGAAACTGAATGAAAAAATAATATTTCTTATTTTAGTAATTCCATATGTAATAGGAGCGCAGGACAAAGTACTCTGGAAAACTGAAATGGATTACTACCGCGGTAAACCGGATATAACCCAATTCCATTTTTATTCGCAGAAAAACGAATTATACTGGAACATATATCTTGATGGAAAGAATACAATTCTGGGATCAGATTATTCTGTTTTTTCATATGATAATAATGACAATCTTATTAGTGATAAATACCTGGAATATTCAAACCCCGATAGTGAAATTGACATATCCTATTATTATGATGAACAGGACAGACTTGTCAGGAAGAATTACTCAACAGGTCTGGGCCCTATGGGTTCACCCTATACTGCAGAATATTTCTATACAAATAACAGACTTAGCCATGAATTTATATATGATCTGGGATACTGGTATAATTTACGGATTTATTTTTATGATAAAAATGGAAATATAACAAATATAGACAAATATACTATGGATACAGCAATTCCAGATGAAAATGACAATTATATCGAAGGTTGGGAAGTGTATACCAGTTTTATAGATTTAATTAAATCCGGCAAATCGGAATATCCGGATCCTCATGAATATGGTTTCAATTTTGAGGCCACAATTAAATCAACTGATACTGATGACAAACCCGTTTCGGAAACAGATAAAGATACGCTTATATATTATTTCTCAGGAAACAATGAATTAGCTTTAAGGAAAACAACTTTGCAGAAGTTTATTGAAAATAAAAAGCCAATAGCTGAAATAGAAAACGATTTGGATTATTACCTTATTCCGCAGTATGATGCAGTCTATCAGGACTTATTGCGAAAAACTTTATTCAGGCTTTCGGTGCATTATTTTTATAAAGATTATGAAAAATCGAAAAACTATCTGTATATCGCGCTGTTATTCTGCAGAGGAAATACAGAGAAATGGATTCATACTGACCTTTCTGCTCAAATATTCAATCAGTTGATCAAACATAATAAAAATATTAACTTTTTTTATTTAAATTCAGATTACTTTAGGGAGTGGGAAGTTGAAGGGGAGAAAGATGCCCCCGCTTATTTTATTACATATAATATTGCCTGCCTTTTTTCAATGCAGAAAGATACCTCATCAGCTCTTTCATGGCTGTATCTTGCAAATATAACCGGATTTCCAGGTCTGGGGGAATTTGCCGCTACTGATCCGGATCTTGAATATGTGCGCGAAAAAGAGAATGAGCTGTTCATTTGGGTTACGAAGAAGGATATTGATTGATGACTGTTCATCAATTCCCGGTATTATCCAGGATTCTTGACTTATAAAGCTAATTAATGATATTCTCATCTGGCCTCTTTACCCGCAGTGTGGCTGCGGGTCGATTAGTCCAAAAACGGGGGAAATATGAGAGAATACGAGCTGACTGTCATCTATAATACAGATGATGCAGTCTACGGCACTGCCGTTGAAAAAGTAAAAACAATTCTGAAATCTGCTTCTGCAAAAATTGAAAAAGAAGAAGATCTCGGCTTAAGGGACCTTGCCTACGATATCAGGAAAGAGAGCAAGGGGCATTATGTTTTCTATACAGTTAATGCAAAACCCGAATCAATCGAAAAAATAGAAAACAAGTTCAGACTTGAAGCAGGGCTCCTAAAATTCTTGTTTGTTAGAAAAGAAAACTAATTTAAAGGAGACCATTATGGCCAATGATATCAACCATGTTGTCCTTGTCGGACGGCTTACCAGGGATTCAGAACTAAAATACACCAATACAGGTACAGCAATAGGCAAATTTTCAATTGCTGTAAACAGAAGAAAGAGGTCAGGTGATCAGTGGACTGACGAAGTCAGTTATTTTGATATAGTTCTGTGGGGGAAAACAGCCGAAGCATTGAACCAGTATCTCCAGAAAGGCAAACAGATTGCCGTAAGCGGAGAACTCAGGCAAAACAGATGGGAACAGGACGGCCAGAACCGCAGTAAGGTAGAAATTATTGCGAATAATGTACAGCTGATAGGAGGCATGGGCGGCAGAAATGATGGTCCGGAAAGCAGACCGCCGGCTCAGGACAATCCGCCTTCTGATACGGGCAGTTACTCAGATGATTTTGAAGATGATATTCCATTTTAACACAGGAGTTAATTAAATGGCTGAAGAAGAAAAGAAAGAAGACGCAGCAGCAGAAGAAGAAAAGAAAGAAGCAAAGAAAGCTGAAGCTAAAGATACAAAGAAAGCTGAAGCTAAAGAAGCAAATAAAGCTAAAGCTGAAGAAGCAAATAAAGCTGAAGCTGAAGAAGCAAATAAAGCTGAAGCTGAAGAAGCAAAAGAAGTAAAAAAAGAGAAAGCTGAAAAGGCCGAGATAGCTGAAAAGGCCGAAGAGATAAAGGCAGAACCGGAAAAAGAAAAAGCAGCTGTAAAACCTGATAAAGATAAAGAAGAAGATACTGCAGCAGAAGGCGTCGGTGATGATACGACTGATAAGGATACCAATGATACCTTTAGAAGCAGTGATTCAAGATATTCCGGAGAAGGCAGAAGCCGCCGGCCGGATAGAATGCCGCGTGACGGCGGAATGGACAAAGACAGCCGCGATGACCGGGGAGGAAGAGGTGGAAAAACATTTTTCAGGAAAAAAGTGTGCCGTTTCTGTACCCAGAGAAATGAACCGGACTATAAAAACTTTGATTTGTTAAGAAGATATGTTACCGAAAGGGGGAAAATTTTACCCAGAAGGATTACAGGGGCCTGTGCAAAACACCAGAGAGCTGTTGCTCTTCATGTAAAGCGGGCAAGAGTTCTGGCATATCTTCCGTTTGTAAAAAAATAATAATGGCGGTGCCTGAAGAACGCATAAACTGGTCAGATATCATCAGGACGGCCATTCCGGCTTTCCTGCTTATGATGTTGAGAGTCTATCCCGTTTTTCTGATCCCATTATATTTACTGGCATCAAGGCGCGGGCTGAAGTCGCTGATAATAGCGGCAGTCCTGACCGCATCAGCCTTTTTTGCCGCTGGTTATTCTTTGGCCGGAACGATGCTGGCTGAATATGGAGTCTGGCAGACTGCGGAAAAACTGGTTATTCCAGATCTGCTTTTTGTTGTCCTCCTTACTGCAGCAGCTGTTCTGACAGAAATAATCAAATCCCGTGTAGAGCGGAGTCTCTACAGAATTCTGATAATTGGATCGGGATTGGGCTTTATATCTTTGACAGTTCTTTATGTACTGGGTAAAACCGGCCTGTTTGAGGATGTTGTGAAACTTCAACAGGATTTCGTAAATGCAGTATATAATACGGCTGTTACTCTGACCGGGGAAGAGCTGCAGGCAGATGCGGCTGTATTCAGGAAAATCTTCCTCGGTTGCACAATGGTCAGTGTCGTTCTGATACTGGCTGCAAACTGGAGGATTGCCCAGTTTTTTATCAGAAGAAGGGAAAGGAGAAATCCGTTCAGTCTGACAGGATTTTTTCTTCCAGAAAAATTCATCTGGCCCCTGATGTTTTCATGGGCTGGTGTTCTGGCTGACAGAATTGTGGGCCTTGGATTTTTCGGATATCTGCTGATCAATACAGGCTGGATATTTTTATTTATCTATATCCTTAACGGATTTGGTATATTAAGATATCTTACTGAAAACGGATTGATTACCGGATTAATTGCAATTGCCGTTGCCGGCGCAGCCGTGCTGACATTGATTATTCCGGGTTTGTATATAGTTTTGATAGTAGGTGTTTGCGGGCTTGGTGTTTCAGAGGTCTGGATCAAATACCGTAATTTTCAAAGGAGAGAAGACAAATGAAAGTCATACTTAATCAGGATGTTTATAACCTTGGCGAAGAAGGTGATATATGTGAAGTAAAACGGGGATACGCACGGAATTTCCTGCTTCCCAGGCAGCTGGCATTCCCATATTCAAAACAATACAAGGCTGTTTTTGAAAGCCGCAAAGAAGCCATAGAGTTAAGAAAAGAACAGAAGCGAAAGGAAGCCGGTTCACTTAAGGAAAAACTTGAATCCATTGAATTCAATTTTGCCATGCCCGCCGGAGATACCGGAAAACTGTTTGGTGCTGTGACAAGCCTGACAATATCCGAAGAACTGACTAAAGAAGGTTTTTCAATTGAAAGGAAAAAAATTGAAATTCCGCAGCATGCAATAAAGATGATAGGCAACTATACCATAAAGATAAAGCTTTATGAAGGTGAAACAGCTGTAATCAAAGTTACTATAACAAAGGCAGATGATGGTAAAAAGAAAGCTGAAGGTAAAAAGAAAGCTGAAAAAACCGACAAAAAAGCCGAAAAACCCGCAGCAGATGATGATGTAATAGCTGAAACAGAAGTAAAAGCTGAAGAAAAGACTGAAGTAAGCGCAGAAGAAGCTGCTGCAGGAAAAACAGAAACCAAAGAAGAAGTTTTGGAAAAAACAGAGCTTAATGCAGAAGCAGCTGAAGCTGCAAAAGTTCCTGCAGAAGCATCTGAGGTTGCAGAAGTATCTGCAGAAGCAGAAGCTTCAGATGAAAATGATTCCGAAGAAGCTGAAGAAAAATCCGGAGAATAATATCTGATATGGTGGAGGGCGCTTCAATAAAAGGAAAAGTACCGCCGAACAATCCTGAATCTGAACAGGCAGTTCTGGGCGCTATTCTTCTTGATAATGAGGCGTTCTCTCAAGCCATTAGTGTATTACGGCCTGACGATTTTTACAAAAGATCACATAATATAATTTTCAATGCAATGATTTCCCTGTTTAACAGGGGCGATGCCCTTGACCTTATTACCATTACAGAAGAACTGAAAAGTAAAAACGAACTGGATCACGCGGGCGGAGCTGCATATATTTCATCACTTACATCGGCTGTTCCTTCAAGCGCCAATATAGAATATTACGTTAAAATAGTTCATGACTGTTCAGTGCGCAGAATACTTTTAAGGACTTCTGCAGAAATTACTGCGGAAGCGTTTGATGATTCCAAGGATTCGAGGACAATTATTGAAGAAGCTGAAAAGAAAATATTTGAAGTAACTGAACAGCAGCAGACCGGCAATTATCATACGGCCGGAGAAGTTATTACTCATACGATAGAAGCGATTGAAAAACTGTATCATACCAAAGATGATTACACTGGTGTTCCTTCGGGATTTCCCGATCTGGATAATATGACAAGCGGCTTTCAGAATTCAGAGTTCATTGTAATAGGTGCCAGGCCGTCTGTAGGGAAAACGGCTCTTGCACTATCAATGGCAGCCAATATGGCGTTCAGGAAAAAAATTCCGACAGGTTTTTTGAGCCTTGAAATGAGTGAAATGGCAATTATGCAGAGGTTGGTTTCCTCAGAAGCGAGGATAAATTCTGAAAAACTGAGGACCGGAATGCTCAGGCCTTCTGATTTTGACAATCTTACCCAGGCTGCAGGCCGAATATACGATTCTCCGCTTTATATCTGTGATACCCCCAGTATGAGGCTTCTGGACTTGAGGGCAATGGCCAGACGCATGAAAATGAAAGAGGATATCAGGATCCTTTTTGTGGATTATATAAGCCTTATCGAACCGGAAATGAGATCCAATGTTCCAAGACACGAACAGGTCGCTGAAATATCCCGGTCTATGAAAGCCCTTGCCAGAGAGCTTGAAATGCCTATTGTCTGCCTGTCACAGGTTGGACGCCAGACAGAGGGGAAGCCGCCTTCACTTGCGGATTTAAGGGAATCAGGCTCAATTGAGCAGGATGCTGATATGGTTATTTTCCTGCACAGGGAAAGAGGCATTGAGCGTGATGCAAATCAGGGCGGGCATAATAATATTGAAACAGAGTGTATCCTCGCAAAGCAGCGCAATGGTCCGGTTGGTACTGTTAAAATAGCTTTTATTCCCCAATATACCAGATTTGAAAGTCTGTCTACTGAGTATTCAGGTTAATTCTGTAAGACTGTGAAAGAAATACAGGTATTGCTGAATTCGCCCTGTAAGCGCTGAAATCCTTGTCACTCAAATCTTCAGCTGCATAGTAATTGCCGTCACCTGATATAAATGTCCAGCTTAAGTCTCTGAAAATATAGACAGTGCCGAGATATTCGGCAGTTCTTTTATCCCAGATTGAAAGGCTGTTATTTGTATTAAGAGATATAAGTATATTTTCGCCGGCGGACGCTGTTTCCGGGTTGCCTGCAGTCTGTAAATATTTCTGGAAAACCGGGTTATTGATGCAGCTGATGGTGGAATCGGACAGTGAGGAAAACAGCTTTCCGGATAATTTATCAAAATAAAAAAAGGTATTGTCATAGCTGCCGAAATTCTTCTGCAGGATCACTTCTCTGCCTGTTCCGCCGTTTGCGTGACTCTTGATAAGGGTAAACAGGGAGTTGTTGATTTCTGCATATCCCATTGAATAAATAGTGTTGCTGTTTTCATCAATAAAGAGTTTTCGTATATCATTCAGCTGGTTTTCTATAGGGAGGGTTTCCTGTGTCTTGAGATTGATCTCCAAAAGCGAGTAATTCAGCTGGGGTGTGCTGATGCGGCCGGTAACGAGTTTGCCATCTGATGTAAGGACGGCATCATTTACTCCGGATGAAGAATATGAGTCCGTAACAATACCTGATTCGCCGTTGTAAATCTTTACTTTTCCGTTTTTAAGAAGCAGAAGGAGGTTTTCCCCGAACTGCTTTATTGAACTGAAAGGCGAATCAAAATTACTTATAAAATTTTCATATCCGGATTCCGGAGACAGAAAAGCCAGATAGCCCCTGTTACCCTCGGTATTATAAACGCAGAATTCTCCTTCCCTGTAGTACATCACCTGAGGAGATCCTGACACAGGTGTCTGGTATGTTTTTATCTCTGCAGATTGGTGGTCAAAAAACTGTCCGCTGAACAGCGGATGCTTTACTATCAGGGTCTTTGATTCGTTTATAAGTACAAGCGAATCATTATTCAGTGCCATTGATATAAAATCCATTCTTTCCAGACTGCCGAAGGGGAGCTGTGAGCTTGATTTTATCTGTGTTGAAAAAAGGCCGGAAGATGTTGCTGCAAATACAGTGGAATTGTCAAAAATAAAATCATAAATATTATCTGTATAATCTGAACCGGGCACATAATCGCTGGCAAGGCTGTTCTGACTGATGTTGTAATTCCAGGAGAGAATCTTGTCATCGCTTGAGCATATAATCCTTGAATCTGCAATTACAATTTTGCTGATATTCTCTGCTTCAGCTTTTTTCACGATTTTTCCATTTGCCGGATTCATAACCATAAGATTAAGGCCGTCTGAACAAGCAATATATTTTGCTTCTTCATGGAATGCAAATGCTGAAAGATTGGATTGCGTTGGAAATTCAGCCTTCAATTTCCCATCTGGAAGAGACCAGTACTGAAGAGAACCGATCATGTTATATGTAACAATTGTTTTCTCGGTGTCTGTAATAAAAAATGCCGGAATAATTCCTGTTTCCTTGTCCATAACAGGCCGCAGAAAACCGTTTGTGGAATTAAGAAACTTCAGACTTGACCATTCATCGGTTGAATAAACAATATATGTTCCTTTGGGTGAATACTGTATTTCAAGGGGAACGCTTTCGAGTTTGTTGGAGAATATCTTTTCGCCTGTTTTCCAGTTCCATGCTGTAAGGCTGGTAAGGTTGAGATAATTGGTTTCAATTACAGCAATTTCATCACGGACGGGATTGCAGACTATTCTGTCAATTGTAAGCCTGCTTAACGGGAAGCTTTTTACAAGGATCCTGTCTCTGGATTTCCAGACCGAGAGATTGCCGGAAATATCTGCTGAAAATATATAATTGCCGTCATCTGAAACTGCTATAGCAGTCTGATTGCCTTGTGCTTTCAGATCCGGTACTATGCAGATATTGTCGGTAAAGGCAGAGTTTACGGCAGCCAGAGTAAAAAAAACCAGAAAAATTTTATTCATTATTCTTTATTCTCCAATTCAATTTTATTTATAGAAATATACGGACCTTCAAGAATATATGAATAAGGTTCATCATTTTTTATTTTTGGGAGGGTTTTTTTTACTTCTTCGTAAAAGTCCGCAGGCAGTTTTGAAATGCCTACTTCGTTTTCCTTTAGTCCGTAAATATAAAATGTAAGTTCATTGTTTTCCATATTATGGTATTCGATCCTGATCTCTTTGTCCGAATCCACTTTTTCCATGATATAGAATTTTACGATCTCCATTACTGAATCATCCAGACCTGCCTGAAGGATTCTGATTTTTTCGACAAGTTCCCTGAATCCGAGTACAGTCCTGTCTGTTTTCGGTAATTCAAGTTTGCCCAGAAGAAACTGGACGCTGTCTTTTTCAGGTATCATCAGGATATTCATTCCTGAAAAAGTGAATGAAATCATGTATTCAGGCTTAAGAACGGTATTGCAGAATTTGCATTCAAATGTAAGAAAACTGCCGTCCATTATTTTTTCCAGGATATCTTTTTCACTGTCAAGGTTGTAGCTGTCCTTATAATCTATTTCAATTTCATTGCCGCAGAAACATTTTAATTTTTCCATTTTTCCCTTCCTGTTTACTTACCTGATAAGAATGCAATATCATTAATTACAGTTAATACCAGGATAATAATAATAAAAAGAAATCCTATCATATTATACCGGTAAAAAAGTTTCGGTTTAGGGGGTTTCCTGCTGATAAAACTTACTGTATTAAAAAGTATCATTCCGCCGTCAAGGCCTGGAATGGGCAGCAGATTTGTAAAACATAACGCAATGCTTATTAGTGCAAGAAGATGCACAAAAAACGAGAGTCCATGACCGAATCCCTTTGAAAATTCCGTCTGTGTGGCATCGCCGATTATGTATGATATCTTTATCGGGCTTCCGACATTATCTTTCAGGCTTACTCCCTTGAAAAACAGCCCTATACTTGATATCGCAAAATTCAGTGTATCAAATGTATCTGCGGTTCCTGCTGCCAGAGCCCTGAATATATTAGTTTCCTGGACCGTATATTCAACTTCCGGAAACTGTATTCCTGTAACAAGCCTGCCGTCAGTGTCAATGAATACTTTAAGCTGTGTGTTGTATACCTGTCCGCTGCGTCTGTATTCTATATTTGTATAACCTGTACCCAGACTGCTCATGTGGTAAGCAAGATCAAGCACCTGTTCCACAGGATCTCCATCGGCCGATAATAAAATATCTCCGGGCTGAAGCCCTGCATCTAAAGCGGGTGAATCAGGTTCTACGCTTTCTACAACAGGATCTGTCCAAGAGTGAATTCCGATGATGCCCCTTCCGCTTGTTTTATCAAGATCGGGAACTACCCTGAATGTGAGCTCCTGATTGTCCCGGATTGCCTTTATCTCAAGCGGTTTTTCCGGGGATCTGGAAATTATTTCACTCAGATCATCCCAGTGCCGGATTTCCCTGCCGTTGATTTCCGTGATAATATCTCCTGTTTTCATTCCCGCTGCGTCGGCCGGATGAATCTCGCCTGGATTATAATGTGAAACAAGGGTAATCCTATTGCTTTCTGTTGTATTGGTATAACCGGCAATCAGAACTACAGTCAGGAAAAGAATTGCCGTAACAAGATTTGCCAGAGGACCGCAGAGATACACAATGATCAGCTTAAGCGGGGATGCGGAAAACATGGAGCCTTTTGATTCTTCAAAATGGCCGGCTTTCTGTTCTATGGCATTTTTGAATATTTCTTCGCCTTTCATTTTACAGTATCCGCCAACCGGGAACACTGAAATCCTGTATTCCGTGCCTTTCCATTTTTTCCTGAGAAGAGGCTTTCCCCATCCAAGCGAAAAGGCTTCCACATCGATCCCGACAGCTTTACACGCTAAAAAATGGCCCAGCTCATGCAGGAATACGAGTATTCCGAGACCTAAAAACCCTATTAATATTGTAATAATTATCATAAAAATTCCCGAATACTACGAATACTAGAAGGTATTGCCTTTTCCCATATAAATCAATACCTCTTAACATATTATAACATTAAGCTGCCTGGACATACCGGCTCAGCTGATAAATTAATCTGAAGACAAATATGAAAAACGGAGATGCAAAAAGAAGCGAATCTATGGAATCGAGCACGCCGCCCCTTCCCGGTATCAACGAGCCGGAATCCTTGACTCCGGCTGAACGTTTTAGTGCTGATTCCACAAGATCACCGATGTTTCCCGCCAGAAAAACAGTCAGACCGACAAGTGCGGGAGAGAAGGCCTTCAGGGGAAAATAATCAGGAAAAACAGCTGAAAACAGATAGGAAATTCCGATTGTTCCTGCAAGTCCTCCGATAAATCCGACAAGACTCTTGTTGGGACTGACTGAGAATATATTTGTGCTTTTTCTGCCGAAAAGCATTCCGAATATATATGCGAATGAGTCATTCCCGAAAACAAGGACCAGGAAAATCATAATACTGAGCATCGGGTTGGGCATTGTGGTGATATAAATCATTGAAGCCGCAAAGAGTCCCGGATATACAAGAATGACGGCATGAGCAGATGTTCTCTGGATCATGGACCCGATTTCCTGTTCGCTTTTTCTGAATGCTTCCGAACCCAGAATTATTCCGAGTACAATAAAAAGAAAAACAACCGGAAGTATACCCGGTACTGCCGGAAAAAGCGAGAAATATGCGGCAAGCGGCAGGGAAATTCCTGTAAAAAATGCCGCGGTCTTTGATATTTTATACAATTTACCGGATATTATATCTGCACATTCCATGGCGCCAATACCTGAAAATATAATTACAAGCAGATTAAACCCGAGGAAATGGAGTTCATCAAGCACAAGTATCAGGCCGAAAATAAGCGGAAGACCGACAAGAACAAGCAGGATCCTTCGAATTACGTTTTTCATTATCTTCCTCCAAAATTCCTTTTCCGCTGCTGAAAATCTATAATGGCTGCGTAAAGATCTTCAGCTTCATAATCCGGCCAGTATTTACTGCAGAAATATAACTCTGAATAAGCGCTTTCCCAGATTAAAAAATTGCTTAACCTGATCTGACCGCCTGTTCTGATTATTAAATCCGGATCCGGTATATCTGCAATGTCAAAATACGATCTAAAAAGTTTTTCGTCAACTGCACCGCTTTCGACCTTATCCAGAAGGATTTTTTTTACTGCACGGATTATTTCATCGCGGCCGCCGTAATTT
The DNA here is from genome assembly GCA_964554355.1 of uncultured Spirochaetia bacterium. Taxonomy (GTDB): domain Bacteria; phylum Spirochaetota; class Spirochaetia; order CAZKOK01; family CAZKOK01; genus CAZKOK01. The sequence continues at coordinate 14,559 of CAZKOK010000024.1, forward strand.
ATTGCAAGATTTACAGTTGTTCCATCGAAACCGGCCGTCCTGGCTGTAACATCGATGATTTCTTTCCGGACCCGGTCCGGCAGACCATTCAGATCGCCCGAATGTTTTACCCTTATATGATTCTCGTAATAAAAATCCCACTCCTTGCGCAGATGCCTGGCTATCAGTCGTAAAAGAAATTTTATTTCTGCTTCTGCTCTTTTCCAGTTTTCTGTTGAAAAAGTATAAAGTGTTATGTACCTGATTCCCAGATCCGAGGCGGCCTTTACTATACGCTTTGCGGCTGTAAGCCCTTCGGTATGCCCGGCCGTTCTGGGTTTCCCTTTTGCCCGGGCCCAGCGGCCGTTGCCGTCCATGATAATTCCAATATGTTCCGGGAGTATTGATTTGTTGATTTCAGAAATAACAGACACCTGTTCAGACTTCCATTATTTCCTTTTCTTTTTCTTCCAGCATTTTACCGATTTCACTGATGTATTTGTCGGTTATTTTCTGGACTTCATCTATTCCTTTCTTTGCCCGATTTACATGGTTATCTAAGCTCATTCTT
>CAZKOK010000025.1:0-3224 GCA_964554355.1 uncultured Spirochaetia bacterium
GCGTATTGTCCGCTTCGTATGCTTCGATAAGGATGGTATCCGAAAAAACCTGATTAGGGTCTCTCGGCGCCGGACAGCCGGCAGACAGAATAAAAACCGAAAGCAGCAGGATTTTTCTCATGACAGTCATTTTTCCTCCTGTTCCAGAATTTCGTTGTATCCGATATTCAGGCCGAATAACAAACTGAACATATACCGGTCCTGATGTTCTTCAGCCGCATCGCCGAACAAGTCAAAAGTATACAAAGTCGTCCGGTGGTTGGCATATACCAGATTTACCTCCAGTCCGGACTTGATATAGCGGCTGCTGAACCAGTCCCACACCAGTTTCAGCCGGAGATCAGCCGTTGTGAAATTATCTTCATATAAAGTCCCGGATGCGCTTACCCCGACGGAAAGGACTTTTTTTACCAGGTATACATGTCCTTCAAGTCCGAATGATGACGCATATTTCGTAACCGGGTCCGAATATGTCAGGCTTCCCGACGGAAGGGAAATTGATTCCGTATCCCGGGCGATATTAAGATTGGCGATTACACCGATATAAAATCTGTCATAAAAATCATCCAGGTACATTATGGGATTGGGGTATAATTTGAAAAACAGGGTCGCATCCATCCGAAAATCAGGATCAGATATCGGGAGATAATAATTGGCGGATAAAACAAGAAGGGGCAGCGTTCTGATGATTCCTACCGGGTTAAGCTTTCCGTTCTTTACCGCTTCATCCGTTTTCTCTTTATAGATTTCGTGATCCCAGCCGTACCAGCCGTACCAGTTATCCGGACACCCTTCGCCGTAATATGCGTACCCGATATCAGGGCGGGCGAGAAGCTTTGACAGGTACTCCGCCGGAATGCACCAGCAAAAATCAGCCCCCCGGATGTAATAGCCTCCATGGCCTATTCCCGCCAGCTTGCCGGCGCTCTTGAAAACCGGGGCGCCCGAATCTCCCGGATAAAGCCCCTCATCGAAGGGGATAATATTTATATCAATGTCAAATTCAACCAGGGTCCGGTTGTTTTCCAGCTGGCGCCTTAACTCGGAATTCAGAAAGGACGACAGCGGTTTTTGTCCTCCGACGCTTACATCAAGGCATGAACAATGGCTTTCCGCCATATCCATCGGGTATCCGATTACCGCAAGTTCCCTGTCGTCTTCTTCCGAAATCCGTGTAAGCGGGAGTAATCTGTCATCATATTCATTTATCTTAAGCAGGACCAGGTCGGCTTCCTCGAGGACTTTTATAACTTTTACGTTTTTCCCTTCAAATGTCCGGCCTGCTGCCGAAAAATGTATTTTTATGCTGTCATATCCTCCGGCAACCAGATGAAAGGAAGTTACGACCCAATAAGGATATTTCCAGAGGAATCCCGTCCCGGTTCTTTTAATCTGTTCGCCGTTTTTAAGCTTTGTCGTGGTAATCTTTGCTACCGAAAGGGCCAGCTCATCCGCCAGTTTATCCGATATATTGTCATACCCGTAAATATCTGCAGATATGAATCCCGCAAGCAGAATGCCAAAAATGATTTTCCTTATATATATGCTTATCCGAAACATGGTCTTACTTTTTCGTCAGAAAGTCCCAGTGATACTGCATAACATTTTGATAATCCTCCGGTCTGAAGTTTTTTTCGACAAAATCCGCGAAATCAGCCAGTTTTTCGCTGTGCGCCCTGAACGCCTTTATAGCTGCTTCGGCGCTTGTAAATGATGAAGGTTTCAGGTCTTCGATACCTGCCGGTATTTCATCACTATAAAGAATCGTACCGTTAGTCCTGTCGTCAGCTTCGCCGGACCCGCCGGAATTTATCAGCCGGTTCCGGATTATTTCCCTTGCTTCTTCTTCTGTAAACCCGATGCCGATATAATCACTGTAATCGTTTTTCAGTGATGATGATCCGAGTATATTGTGCGTTCGGAAAATTATCCCTGTAAAAATCCCGATAATGCAGAACAGGGATAAAAAAAGAATCCTGAAAAGTTTCGGTCCATCAAACTCCCCGCTTTTTGAATTTTCATGCATTCCCATGAACACTGCCGCCCCGGCAACCAGAACGGATGCAACCGCCCCGACTATCTCGGATATACTCAGCCCGAGCATCAGTCCTATCAGCAAACCCAGGAATATTCCTGTAAAAATATTCAATGTTGTCGACGATTTTTTCATATAAGGCCCCTGATATTACATTTCAAAAAATCTCAAACATAAATATCATGGAAAGCAGGTTTCATCAGGATCAGATCTAAGAAGGTTTCTGTTCAATATTTTTTGATGTATAAAATAATAATGCGAAACAGTATTTCCATAAAATACTATTAATATATTATGGGTCTGCACCGGATCTGTCAAGAATAACTTTTTTCCTGTATTGAAAAGTAAAAACAGATATCTCCGCTTTTATGGCGGGAAGCTGTTTTCCGGGTAGGCATACGCCTTGAGTCCAATAAACCGGCCTGTTGGTCCGTTTTCACAGAAAAAACCAACCCCCGCCGTCACCCCGTATCTTCCCTAAATCACACCCGTCGCCAGCAGCTTCACCACCCTCTTGAGCAGGTCCAGCGCCGAAAAAGCCTCTTCCGTCTTGCCTATCAGCTCTTTCCCGATATCAAGCCAGCTTTTTTTCGATGTTATCGTCTTAAGCAGCTCTTTTTCGTCTGTCCTGATTTTTTTGGAAAGCTCCTGGATCCTGTCCCAGGTGTCGCCTTCGGCCCTGTAATGGAACAGGAAGGCGATCAGCGCGTAGTCCCGCACTTTCACGATTTCCTCGTTAAAGCTGGTGTCGGTGTAGTAGCCGATGTTCTTCATGGCCTGCCCCAGGTCCATCCTTAAGACAGGGTCTTCCAGCACGAATACATACTGGTTTCCGTCGTGGTTTATTTTTACTTCCGCATTATCAAAGATAAAGCCGATTACCGTTCCGATGTTCTTTTCCAGCTGGTCCTGTCCGAATTTGAATCTCGCGTCCACGATATAGCCTTTGAGCTTTTTTTCGTTAATTCCAAGATTGTTCGCCATTTCGCGGTTGGTCTTCATGTCCAGCAGACCGGTCTTAAGGAAGGTATGTACCAGCAGGCACTCGATGTCTCTTTTGCCGAATGTACCGAACGGGACCTTGCAGTATTCGCCGAAAAACATATCGAAAAACTCCGTTTTCGCGCTGTCTTTCAGGTTCTTTTTTAAATTGATCATGATATCTCCTTTTAACTGATATACCATATTA